>JAICJW010000040.1 GCA_025928215.1 Chloroflexia bacterium
CCCCAGGGCGTTCCGTTGTTCGTCTGATCGTCTGCTACAGCGTTTTGCGGAATCATTGAGCCGGTGGTGGCGGGCTTCAACCTGCCCTTCCTTGCCGTGGCATGCCACCCAGAGGGTACCCGGAAGCCCGCCACCACCCATACGATAGTTGCGCTACTGCCCCTGATCGTGCGGCACCGCGACGGTCAGCACGACCGTCGCGCTGTTTCCTGTCTTGTCCGTGCCCCGGTATGTCAGGGTGTAGACCTCATCTTTGTTGGCGCGCACTTGCCCGCTCGTGCTCGCCTGCCCGACGGTGAAGCCCTGAATGTCGCTTGCATCGCCGCTCGCCGTGGCCGAGACGAGGACGAAGCTCGCCGGACCGGATGCGCCGTCACTGACATTCACCGTCGCCGTGATCGGTACGAACATATGGTTCGGCGGCCAGATGCTTCCCGGAGCAATGCTGCCCGTCACCGTAGGAGCCGTCTTATCAATCTTGATCGGGCCAAAGGTGACGGGATCGGCGGCATTGCCTGCGTTGTCGGTGCATGCGCCGGTGTTGGTGACGGAGAGGTTCGCGCCCTCGCTGCTGATGGTGGCACCCGCCAGTGTGTTCGCGGCGATGCCCGATGGCGCGCTTCCGCCGTCCGCGCAGGCGAAGGCGACGGTGACGTTCTGATTGGTCCATGTCCCGGCCGCATACGGCTTGCCGTCCGCGGTCGTCGCCTTGGCGGTAATCACCGGCTTCGTCTTGTCAATCTTGACGACGAAGGTGGCCGGAGCGGCGGCGTTGCCGGCATTGTCTACACAGGTGCCGGTGCTCGTCACCGTTTGCGACGCGGTTTCATTGCTCACCGATCCCCCACCGATCGTGTTGGTGGCGAGGCCGGATTGCACCGTGCCGGTCTCGGCGCAGGCGAAGGTGACGGTGACGTCCTGGTTCGTCCAGGTTCCCGCCGCATACGGCTTGCCGTCGGCGGTCGTCGCGCTGCCCGTGATAACCGGCTTCGTCATGTCCACCTTGATCGGGCCGACCGTCGCCAACGGAGCGACGTTGCCGGCCTCGTCCACGCATGCGCCCGTATTCGTCACGGATCGCGATGCCGTGTCGGTGCTGATCGTCGCTCCGGCGACGGTGTTGGTGGCGATCCCGGATTGCACAGCGCCGGTATCGGCGCAGGTGAAGGTGACCGTCACGGGCTGATTGGTCCAGGTATTCAGCGTATACGGCGTCGTGTCGGCCTTGACAGCGCTCCCCGTGATGGCAGGCTTGGTCATGTCAATCTTGATGGGGCTGAAGGTCACCGCAGTCGCGGTATTCCCGGCCTTGTCTACGCATGCACCCGTATTTGTCACGGATTGGTCCGCGCCCTCTGTGCTCACGGTCGCCCCGGCGATGGTGTTCGTGGCGATCCCACTCGCGTTCGCGCCACTGTCCGCACACGCGAAGCTGACCTGCACGCTCTGGCTGGTCCAGGTTCCCGCCGTGTACGGCTGGTTATCGCCCGTCGTCTTTGCGCTGGCGGTGATGACCGGTGCCGTCGTGTCGGTGAGAGTGAAGGAGGCTTTGACATCGGTCGCGTAGCCGTAATCCTCGGGCATCGTCAGCGTGCAGGGATTGGCGGAGCATGGAGAGGTGCAACCACCCTTGCCGCAGAAGGTGCCAATGTACTTCTCGAACGCCGACCCCACATTGGCGGTTGGCGTCAGCGTGACGACCGTACCCGCCGGAAACTGCGGCGCGCAGTCGGGCGGGCAGACGGAGCCGCCACTATTCCCCGCCGGAGAGTAGACAATGACACCGGAGCCGGTGCCGGCGGTCGAGAGATTGATCGTGTCGGTCGTCCGGGGAATCGTCACGTTCCATGTCGCGTCGTACGAGACGCAGCAGCCGGTGTAATAACGGAGGCGGACGCCGTAGGTGCCGTAGTTCGGGTAGGTGTGAGTGCCTGAGAGATCGCCCCCCGAACAGAAGAAATCTGTGCAGAAGTGGAAATCCGCGTTGGTGCTCGTGCCATCCCCCCAGTCAATCGAGGGATCCGGCGCGCCCGCGACACCGACGCTGAAATCGAAGCTCGCGTAGGCGTGGACGTGGACAGTATACCCCCCCGAACTGAGGGGGTTGACTGACGCGCCATCAACGCTGTCATACCCGCTCGTCGCGGAGACCGTGACGGGAGCGAAGGCGGCGAGCGCACCAATAACCAGCAGCGATGCAACGATGCCCCGCCCCCACCTGCGTGGACGGTTCGCGTGGCGAGCGCGACGCCATGCTGACAGGACGGTTGACTTCCTCCTTCTCTCACTTCCCCCAGCCATGTGTGACCCCCTTTCTCTTACCACACCGAATGAAAGAGCGTCAGGGGATCGCCGGGGACCGCGTTTGAGAACGCGGAAGCCACCAATCCCATGACGACTCGACCGTACCATCCGTGTCGGGCGCGGCGCATCGCGGGAATCCTGTATTTTGCAGGCGGGTGATGAATATGAGGGAAATGCGGGAAATCCTGTAGATGCGGCCGCGCCGTTGGAAGCCGCTACGCCAGCCGGTGGCGATAGGCGTAGGATGCGGCGTCCGCCTTATTGTGCGCCCCGATTTTGGCATACAGGTTGGAGATATGGCGCTCCACGGTACTGACACTAATCGAGAGCGCGAGGGCCACCTGTTTGTTGCTCTTTCCCGAGGCAATTGCCTGCAATACATCTACTTCTCGCGCCGTCAGCCCATCTGGATGGACGGGCGACGAGACCCGCAGCGGTGCGGCGAGGGCTTCGGCACGGGCGAGCGCGGGCGTCGCCCCGAGGGGCGCGAAGATCGCGCGGGCCGCGCCGAGGGAAACCATCGCGCTGTTCGTGTCGCCGGTGGCGCTCCGCGCGGTGGCGAGGGAGAGCAGGGTCAGCGCGCGCGCTTAGGGGGCGGCGCAGGCTTCGGCAAGGGACTGCGCGCTCGTCAGGTGCGCATCCGCATCGGCGTACCGCCCGGCCTGTGTGGCCAGATCGCCGAGTTGGCGATGGGCGGCGAGGAGGGCGAGGGGCTGGCGCGGCGTCGTTGCCCGCGCGTGCGCGCGGGTTGCAGCGTCGTTCGCCCGCGCATTGTCACCCGCCGCTCGGTAATAGGCGGACCAGCCGAGAGCACCCTCTGCCTGCCCGAGTACCGTACCGCTCCACGCGACCCAGCGGTCGTGCGCCTCAAGCCACTGGCGCGCGGTCGGGAGATCACCCATATCGAGCGCGAGGTCCGCGGCGAGAAGCAGCACGAGAAGGACATCGAGGAAGTTCAGTTCACCAGGCTCCGTGGCCGGGCCAGCAGGAAAGACACTGCCGATAATGGACCACGCGCGCTCGGCATTCCCCCGCGCACGCGCCAGCGGGCCGAGGACGCACGCCCATCCTCGATGGATCATCGTGGCGACTCCAGCCTCGCGCACCGCCCGGGTTATCGCCTCGATCTCATCCCACGCACCCTCAACGAAGAGGAGCGACTGGAGCATATAGCGCGGCGGATAGAGGATCGTGCCGTGCGCCATCATGCGTGCCTGCTCCGTCTCTCGTTCGAGGCGTTCCCGTTCCTCGCGCCGATCGGCGAGATAGGGGAGATAGAGGAACATCGCCTCGTGGCCCCACGCGGAGTGCACTTGCGCAAAGTCACCGATCGCGAGGTTTGCGGCGCGGTACGCATCGAATGCTTCTCGTGCCTGATCGGGCAACCCCAGAGACGCATAGACCTGCGCCAGCCCCGCGTACGCATGGACATCCCCGGTATCGCGGTGGACCGCATCCGGGGCATTCAGATCCGAGACGAGGCGCTCGCCGCGCGATCGCGCTTCCGCGTTGCGTCCCACGAACCCAAGCCACGAGACGTAGGTCCCGTACCCGTCGCCGTCGCGAAACCCACTCCCACCCAGACGCTCCGTAAGGCGCTCCCGGTCGGCGGGTGCGAGGGCACGCACCGCCGTTGCGGCCGCTTCCATCTCCGGCAGCCCCTCATGCACTTCCCCGACATAGCAGCGGAGCAGCGCCCTCAGCCGTAAGGTGGCGGCGCTCAAGGCGGCATCCCCCGCGCTGGTGGCGAGGTGCGCGGCCTCATCGAGAATCGTGAGACCTTGTCGGGGATTGATATAGCGCCGCGCCCGCGCCACCCCGTGCAGTAACCAGCCACGCTCCGCCGGGTTCCGCGACTCCGGATTGATCTCCTCGGCAGCGAGCAACGCCGCCGCAGCCTCGTAGCGGTCCGCCGCCGTGAGAAGCGCGAGCGCCGACTCGGCTCGCTCTCCCGCCCGTGCCAACCAGTGTGGGGCGCGGCTATCCCCCGCCCGCCGGAAGTGATCCGCTACCACGTCGGGGTCTGCCCCGGCATGGAGCGCCAGCTCCTCCCCAGCCTGGCGATGCATCCGCCGCCGCCGTGAGGGGAGAATCGTTTCATAGAGCACGGCGCGGATCAATGGATGGCGGAACCGGACACGCAGGCCATCGGCCGTCTCATCGAGGAGCGCGGCCTCAATCGCGGATTCGCTCACATCCTGGAGCGCCTCGATGCCGGTCGCCGTTACCGCCGCCCAGAGATCATATGGCACTTCCTGCCCGATCACCGCCGCCGCCGCGAGCAGTCGTCGCCCCTCATTCGAGATAGCGGCGAACCGTCGCTCGATCATCTGTCGTAGCAGGGCCGGGACGCGGGCCTCCGAGAGGTCGCCAAGCGTCCAGCCGTCACCCGCGCGTGCGAGCATTTCCTTGCCTTCGAGATTGCGCAGCAACTCTTCAATAAACAAGGGATTCCCCTGCGCGCGCGTCTGGAGATAGACCACGAGGCGCGTGCTGTCGGAGGGCGGCAACGTGTATCGCCCCTCCACGAGCGCCCGCACATCGTCGTCGGAGAGCGGGCGCAGTTCGATCCGAATCGCTTTCGCTTCCCGCACCAGAAGAGGAATCAGGCGGTGCAGTGGCCGGTCGTGCGTCATCTCCTCGGCGCGGTATGTGACGAGGATGAGCACCGGGAGTTCCTGGATGATGCGGGAGACGAATCGCAGCAGGTCCAGGCTCGCGGGGTCCGCCCAGTGGAGATCGCCGAGGAGGAGAACGATCGGACGTTGCCGCGTGGCCTCGACAACGAACGTGCGCAGTTGATCGAAGAGCGACGCCTGACTGGCGATCGCACCCACACCGTCGCGCCCCGCAAGGGCGAGGGGTGGGCAGGGCATGTCCGCGGGCAAGGCGACGCGCGCGAAGAGATCGAGCCAGGGGCCGTAGGGCGGAGTTTCAGTCAGATCGTAGCACCGCCCGACGAGCACGCACAGCCCGTGCGCGGCTGCCTCGCGGCAGAGTTCTTCCGCGAGCGCGGTCTTACCGATGCCTGTCTCGCCGCCGATGAGCACGAGGCTGCCCTCTCCCGCGAGGGTGGCGGCGAGGCGCGCCCGCAGCATACCGATGTCACGGTCACGCCCGCCGAGCAGCGGCGCGAAGGTGGTGCCGGGTATCGAATCGTCCGAGTGGCTCACCGATCGCCGCCCTCGCCTTCTTCCACCAACGATCAACAATCGAGCGCATGCCATGATTCCCACTATACCATTTTGTGTGACGGTGTTCGTGCGAGGAGGTCGGGGTGATCCTGTCAGTTCACGTGGCGGTGCGCGCAAGGCATCCGGTAATGCCTGCCGCCCGACACTGCTTCATCCTGCCGTTCGCGCTGTCAGGACGGGGGGTGATTTATCATGAAAGTCGCGCCACGCTCGAAGTATTCGCACATGATGCCGCGATAGGGTTCGGGGATGCCGATTTCGTCAATGGCAGCGAGCATATGCCCCACCCAGGCATCCCGCTCCCGCTCGCCGATAGCGAATGGCATGTGGCGCATCCGTAGGAAGGGGCGGCCACGCTGCTCGGTATACCGCTGCGGGCCGCCGAAGTACTGCGTGAGGAAGAGGAACTGCCCCTCTTTGCCCGGTTCCATATCCGCCGGGAAGATCGGGCGCAGGAGTGGATCGGCCTCGATGCGGCGATAGAAGGCGCCCACAAGGCGGTGAAACGTCTCGTCGCCGCCGATATTCTCATAGAGTGATCGCGATTGATTCACCGAACTCCCGGCCCCCTTCCCTGCCCTGAATGGAAAATGATACAGGAAACGCATCGTCATAGGCTCGTTGCGGCGAGGCGTTCCATTTCGGTGACGACACGGTCGAGTTCTTCGGCATTGGGGCCGGAGTTGGTGTCGAGGAAGACCTGTGCGAGCGTGCGGTAGTACCACAGCGTCCCCGCGATGCCGCCCGCGAAACGCGCGAAGACGGCGTCGCCGATCTGTTGCTGGTCGTGGACAATGGCGCAGGCGTTGTACAGTTTGTCGGCGAGCGAGACGCGGCGTACCGATGGCGGCGCATGGCGGACGTGCGCGATGTACTGCTCCTTGCGCCACCGCCACGGCGGCTTGGGGATCGTATCAGCGTCCGTGCAGCCGAGGACAATTGTCGCCACCCCCTCGCCGAATCGCTCTTGGATGACCGCGAGGATCGGTTGGCCGCCTTGATCCTCGACCGCGTCATGGAGGAGGGCGGCAACCGCCTCGTCCTCATCGCCGCCGTCTTCCAGCACCATCGCGGCGACGCCGAGCAGATGAGCGATGTAAGGAACATCGGTTCCTTTCCGCCGCTGTCGGGCATGCAGTTCTGTTGAATAGACGAGTGCATCGGTAAAGCGGTCGCCGAGTTTCGGGTGCTTCGTCGCTGTGGCAACCATAGGCGTCGTTCCTTTCCCGCCATAAACGGCTTGGGCATCGTACCACGGAACCACATGACGGAAGAGAGGGGATGATACAGTGTGCAAGTGAAACTGGAACAGCGGAAGGAGAAAAATGAAGCAGCCGTTTCGGCGGATTTTGCGTGCATCGTCCGCGCGATTATCCGGGCGAGCGGCATCAGATTCTCACCGTGGGCGGGGTGGAACGAATACGGGGCGGCGAACGTTTCCCAGATACGGAACGCGCCGATACACAACGGGAGGGTCATCATGTCCAGGCGAACGATTGCGCCGCTGGTCATCGCCAGTTTCATCCTCTGCCTGATGGCGAACGATGTGCTGGCAGCGAGTGGCTTCGCGGCGCCCGCCTTCGATCAACGCTGGCGGCAGGACGAACAGATCACGCCGAACTTCTGGGGGCCGCTCGATCTCGCCACCGACGGCATCACCGAATCGTACGTGGAGGGGACGGCGGGGCCGAAGTGTCAGGCGGCGAGGCCCTGTCCGCAGTATCTCGTTCAGGGCATGCGGCTCGTGCAGTATTTCGACAAGGGGCGGATGGAACTGACGACACCGAGCGGCCCGGTGACGTCCGGTTTGCTGGCGAAGGAGATGATCTCCGGCCGGATGCAGATGGGCGATACGGTATTTGAGAACCGCAATCCGGCGCGCATCTCGGTCGCGGGTGATCCCGATAACCTCTTCCCGCTCTACAGCGACCTCACGGCACCCCTTCCGCCGCAGTCGCTCGCCGCCGGTTCCTCGGTGCAGACCGAACTGACGCCCAACGGCCCGAAAGCGGCCACGAGTCTGCCCCAGGATGCGCGGGCGGCAATCGCGACGACGGACAGCACGACCGGCTTTCCGCTGCCGCGTATCTTCGTGGACTTTCGGGAGCGCGTGGGGCTATCGGTGGTCGGCCTCGCGATCACGCCGCCTTTCTGGGTGCAGGTAAAGGTGGCGGGGGAGCAGCGGCTCGTACTGATGCAAGCCTTCGAGCGGCGCGTGCTCACCTATAATGCCGCCAACCCGGACCCGTTCAAGGTCGAGTTTGGCAATGTGGGCCAGCATTACTATCGCTGGCGGTACGGGGGATAATCTCACCCCCTGCCCCTCTCCTTTGCCACTGGGCAAAGGAGAGGGGAGTGAATCGGGATAAGTCTTAAGTCGCGTTTTCGGTGGGCCACTCGGTGGGGAAGAGGGCGACGACGTTCCAGGGGTCAGGTGCGTCCTGAATGCCGAACCAGCCGCGCTCGAACCGCTGGACGCGGCGGCCATTCGCCAGCGTCTGCTCCGCCGTTTCGGGATAGCCCATCATCGGTAGCGCGAGGCCGAGCGTGTCGAGCGCGTGCCAGCGATTCCAGAATGGGGGCGCCATTGGAACCTGACCGAGTGGGTTGCCGTCCGCGTAGAAGAGCGCGGGTTGCGGCACCTGGCCGATGAGGCTGACGAGCATCGCCCACTGGAAGAGTGGCCCCGGATCAGTGTGATGCGCCACGCCGCCCCACTGGCCGGGGTGATCCGGGTCCGCGACATCCTGATGGCCGCAGATGCCGGGTCGGTCGTCCTTGCCGACATAGACGGCGGGGAGCGTCACGCCGCACGCGGCACACCAGCGGAAAAAGGCGGCGAGTGATCGGTATTGCGCGTCGGTGTATGGCTCGATGGCGAACCCTGAGAGCTCGACATTGATGGAGCGGCGCGCCACGTCATCATTTCCCGGCGTCCACGCCGTCCGGTCGAGCGGCACCATGAAGACGAGCGTACCGTCCCGATCAATCAGTGCGTGGGCGGACTCGACAGGCGGTGCGGCGCTCGTCAGCACCGCTTCGTCGCCCGCGAAATGGCCCTCCGTATCGTGGACGATGAACCAGGCGATCGCCGTAATGTCGCGTGCCGGTCCGACGTCGGCGGCATTGTGGATCCGGACAGGATAGCCGATCTCCGCTTCGGTTGGGTTTGCCTGCATCGTGCTTCCTCCCGTCACCTGATTCGCGATCGCGACAATTGCCGCCGCATAGCCGTCACCGGGTACGGCCCATTTCCGCTGGGGCCGCACGAGGTCGCCGACGCGCGGCATCCCATCGTGGAAATCATGCCGGGGATCGAGCATCCCCCATTCCGCGATGATGGGTGGGTCCGCCGTCATTGTGTAGCAGACAAGATGCTCGTAGTGCGCCTTGATGCCCTCTTCAAGCGAGGCGAAGGTCGCTCCGGGTGCATCGTCACTCGTCACGCCGAGGCCGCAGGAATTGAACTGCTCGGCCCAGTGGCGCGACGTAAACCATGCGGATTCGTGGCACGCCTGCGCGAGGGCGAGGTCCGCATTGAGGCCGATCCGCGCGCCAAAATGGAGATAGACGACCGCGATCGCGTCTGCTTGCGTGGCGTTGTGCGGGCGGATCGCGTCCGCCCATTCCGCTGCCGAACCAACCGGTACATCGAGAAACGACGATTCCGTGCTGTACATCCCGGCTCCTCCTTCGTGTGCATCGCGCCCCAACGACATGCAGGACATTTGTTCGATGCTTAAAGAAGCCGCGACGGCGGCAAAATGGACAAATCTTGGTAAATCTATACACTCTCCCGTATGTGCGGCGCGGAATTGGCGAGCGATAGTCCGGCAACCGACCGCTCGTAGGCGCTGAGGTCGGGATAGGCGCCAAGTTTGCCGCCGCCCAGCGCCCAGACCTGATGCGCGAAGCGCTGAACGAAGTAGCGATCGTGGACGACGGCGAGGATGGCGCCATTGAAGTTTTCTAGCGCCGTTTCGAACTGTTCGCGCGATGGGATGTCGAGATGGTTGAGCGGTTCGTCCAGCAGGAGGAAGTTGACCCCGCTCAAGACGAGACGGGCGAGGACGAGCCGCGCCCGCTCGCCGTAACTGAGTGTGCCGACGGGTCGAAAGACCTCATCCGCCGCAAAGAGGAAGAAATGCAGGAAGTTGCGCGCCTCCGCCTCGTCAATCGGCGCGGTGGAACGGACGGTCGCGAGCACCGTCTGATTCGGGTCCAGCCCCTCCTGCTCCTGCGCGAAGTAGCCGGGGCGGACATTCGCGCCGATCCGCACCGCGCCGGTATCGGGCGGGAGCGCGCCGCTGATGATGCGCAGGAGCGTCGTCTTACCGCTCCCATTCGGGCCGAGCAGGGCGACGCGCTCGCCATGACGAATTTCCGTATTCACCCCGGCAAATAGGGAGAGTGTATCGAACGCTTTGCTGACATCTTCGAGGGCGAGGACGCGCTGACCGCCGCGCGGCGTCTCGCCGAAATCGAGTTTGAGATGCCATTGCCGCTCCGGTCGCTCGATCTTCTCGTCACTATCAAGTAATCTCTCCAATTTGCGCTCGCGCACCTTCGCCGTCCGTGCGACCTTTTTGGAGCGGCCACGGAGGTAATCGTTCTGCGTCGCTCGCTCGGTCTTCCGCGCATTACCGGCCACCGCGCGGATGTTCGCACGCACGTCGGTAATCTGTTCCTGCTGGCGGCGGTACTCATCCAGCAGTTTCGCCTGGCGGCGGGCGCGCTCCTCGGCATAGTCGGTGTAGGTGCCGGGGTAGGCGGTGATCGTGTGCGTCGCGTCGTCCAGCGCGAGGATAGTTGTGACGAGCGCATCGAGGAAGGCGCGGTCGTGCGAGACGATCAGCACCGCGCCCGGATACGTCCGCACGAAGGTCTGGAGCCAGTGTAGTGCTGCGATGTCGAGATGGTTGGTCGGCTCATCGAGCAGGAGCACGTCGGGCTGCGTCAGAAGCAGCCGGGCGAGGCCGAGGCGGGTCTTCTGGCCGCCGCTGAGGATGGCGACGGGTGTCTCTTGGGTGAGATGCGCCAACCCCAGCCCCGCCAGCACCTCGGCGAGCCGGGCGGGGGCGCCGTAGGCATCAAGGCGATCCGCCCGGTCGAGCGCGTCGGCGTAGCGGGTAATGGCGTCGTCGTACGCCGCGCCCTGGGCGGTGGCAATCACTTCTCCCAATTGCTCAATCTCCGCGACCACGTCCCGCGCCGGGCCGAGCGCGTCCGAGAGGAGATCGCGAATCGTTGCATCCGGTGGGTACGATAACGCCTGCGCGAGATAGCCGATGCGCGCGGCCGGATCGAGCCAGACAGTCCCACGGTCGGGCGGTTCCTGCCCCGCGAGGATGCGCAGAAGGGTGGACTTCCCCGCGCCGTTCGGGCCGATCAGCCCGACGCGCTCGCCACGGTTCAGAGTGAAGGAGATACGATCGAGAATGGGCGCGCCGCCATACGCTTTGGCGACATCGGTGATGGTGAACATGGGACACGCTCCAGCGATGCGGGGGTGGGGTGCCTTCCCCCCGGCCCCCTCCCGAAACGGGAAGGGGGAAGATTTGCCGTTTAGCGTGTCTCTGTCATGACCACTATCCTACGGATGCGAGTAGCGGAGTGCGGTTCCGGCGCCTCCATTCGGCACGCGCCGCCGTCTCGTGAAGCAGTATAGCACAGTGATCAGATCGTTTTACCAGCCCTGTGTGCCGGGATCGCCCTTGAAGGGGCCGACGATCTCCTGCGTGACCCAGCCGCCGTAGAAGTCGCCCGGCTGCGGCCGGACGCGCTCGCCGTCCACGAAACAGCCATCCATCTTGCCCGCGTAAAACGCGACGTAGTTCCGTATTAACGTGAAATTCGGCGTTGGATTGGCGTAGAACCACGCGGCGTTCTCAACGCGCCTGCCGCCGACGGTGACGGTGTAGTATCCGGCGTGCCCCTTCCACTCGCAGAAACTGCCGTGGTTGGTGCGGACGAAGTATTCCATTCGCACATCCTCGGGCGGGAGGTAATAGACGGGCGGGCTGCTCGTTTCCAATACGCGTTTGGCGCGGCGCGTGTCGGCAATCGTCAGGCCGCTCAAGACGACTTCAATATGCTTTGCGGACGCTTCGATGCGCGGCGGGCGTGGATAGTCCCAGACCGATTCCTGACCGGGGCCGGGTGCGATACGCTGTGGCTGCATACGTCATTCCTTATCTCCGAATGGGTGTTACGGGCAGCGCACCCAGTCGCGGTCTGGGAACCACTCATAGAGTTCGTTCGCCGCAGGTAAGCCGGAGGCGGCGAAGATATCGAGGACACGGGCTTTTCGTTCAGGGCCGAAATCGTCAGGAAGAATGAGGAAGCCCGCATGCATTGCCGTCTCGCCCCGCTGCTGCAACCATCGTCGGATATCCCGATGGAGGAGATAAAAGGATTCCTCAGGAGAGTATATCATCCCCTCGGTAGTGTATGTAGCCAGCTGTAAAGCGAGGCGGGCATTCTATGGGTATGAATGTGGGTCGCCGGGCTGGACGAGGACGGCGGGATCGAGGAATTGGGCGGCTTCGTCGGCGGTGAGGATGCCTTCCGAAATGAGGACATCGCGCACGGTTCGCCCTTCCCGGAAGGCTTGCTGCGCCACCTTCGCCGCGCGGCTGTAGCCGATCCGCTGATTGAGCGCGGTGACAATTGCCGTGCTCTGCTCGACCCATTCGTTAATGCGCGCGCGGTTGGCGGTGATGCCGCGCACGCATTGCTCGGTGAAGACGCGCACCGCGTTCGTGAGGATCTCCATAGACCAGACGACGTTGAAGGCGATTACCGGCATCATCACGTTGAGATCGAGTTGCCCCGCCTGCACCGCGAGCGCGACCGTCGTGTCGTTGCCGACGACCTGGAAACAGACCATGTCGAGCATCTCCGCCATCACCGGGTTCACCTTCCCCGGCATGATCGAAGAACCGGGTTGCACGGCGGGGAGGGCGATCTCAAAGAGGCCGGTGCGCGGCCCGGAGGCCATCAGGCGCAGGTCGTTCGCGATGCGGATCAGTTCGAGGGCAATTGTCCGCAAGTCGCCGGAGAGCGCGCCGAGCGGCGCCATGCTCTGCGTCACCTCGAAGAGGTTCTCCGCTGGGCGCAGGTCTTCGATGCCGGTGATCGCATTGAGGAATTTCACCGCCTCGCCGCGATAGCCCGCGCCGCTGTTCAGGCCGGTGCCGAGCGCCGTCGCGCCGATATTGAGGTCGCCGACCCAATGCGCCGTACCCGCGATCCGCTCGCGGACGTGTTTGATTGCGCTCGCGTAGCCGCCGAACTCCGCGCCAAGCGTTGTCGGCACGGCGTCCTGGAGGTGGGTGCGGCCGCTCTTGACGACATCGGCGAACTCATCCGCCTTCGCGCGAAATGCCGCTTCGAGCGACGCTAACTGCGCGACCACGCCGGGCAGCATGCGGAGCGCGGCGATCTTGGTGATGGTCGGGAATACATCGTTGGTGCTCTGGCTCATGTTGACGTCGTCGTTCGGGTGGACAGATGCATAGTCGCCGCGCCGTCCGCCGAGCAGTTCGTTGGCACGGTTGGCGATCACCTCATTGGCGTTCATGTTGTGCGACGTGCCCGCGCCCGCCTGAAAGACATCCACGACAAACTGTTCGTAATGCGCGCCGCCGATGATCTCCTTCGCGGCCTGCGCGATGGCATCGCCTTTTTCGGCGGGCAGTTTGCCGATCGCCATATTCGCCATCGCCGCTGCCCATTTGACCATCGCCGTGCTCTCGATGAAGACGCGGTGCGGCAGGATGCCGGAGATCGGGAAGTTTTCCACCGCCCGCGCGGTCTGTGCGCCATAGAGCGCGTCCACCGGCACTGGCACATCGCCGAGCGAGTCCCGCTCCGTCCTCGTCCGTGTTGATGTTGTCGTCGTTGCCATATCGGGCCCCTTTCCTATGATCATAGTGTACGCCGTCATTCATCAATGAGACAGCAATTACGGGGCCGTGTATCATGCCGGGTGAGGGGGAACGGATGCAGAAGACGAACGCGATGCGGGCGCTCGATCAACGCAAGATACCGTACGAGACGCACACCTTCTCGGACGCCATTCGCTCGGCGGACGGTGTCGCCGCGACGCTCGGTATCCCGGCGACGGAGGTTTTCAAGACGCTCGTTGTGCTGCCGGAGACGAAAGGTAAAAAGCCCATGCTCGTCATGGTGCCCGCGAACACAGAACTCGATCTCCGCCGGTTCGCCCGTGCGGTCGGCGAAAAGAGCGTCCAGATGGCGTCGCAGCGCGAGGCGGAGCACCTGACCGGGCTGAAAGTCGGCGGTATCTCGGCGCTCGCCCTACTCAATAAACCCTTCACCGTCTATCTCGATGTGAGTGCGACCAGGCTCGACATGCTCTACGTCAGTGGCGGCCAGCGCGGCCTCGATCTCCGTCTGCGCGTCGCGGACCTCATCGCCGTCACGGGGGCGACGGTAGTCGAAACGGGAAACGAAACCGATTGAACCGCAAAGACGCAGAGGACACAAAGAGAGAAAAGAGCGATGAGATCGTGAGCCGTGCGAGAATGACCGCTACATTGGCAGCGTCATGAAGGGCCGAATACGTGATGAGGAGGGATGAACGATGAGCGATGAGATGGTGGAGATCGGCTATCCAGTGCCGAAAGACCTCGCGGAGAAGTGGAACGGGCTATCGGACGCCGCGCGGCGGGAGGCAATTGCTATCGCCCTCTACGTCTCCGGCGCGGCGACGAATGTCGCCGAGGCGGCACGGGCAGCCAAACTCTCGCGCGGCGGCATGGGCGATCTGATGGATCGCATCGGCGTCGCCATCCGCCCGAACTAACCGGGAATAACCGCAGAGGACACAGAGAAAGAGGTGGAGATGTGAGAAATAAAGTGGCTCGTCCCTCTTTTCCTTTCTCCTTTCCCGCTCTGCGCCCTCTGCGTCTCTGCGGTTCAATTCCCTGCTATCATTGCCGGGCTGATGGAGTGGCATTGGAAGGGAGCATATGATGGCGACGATTGCCCCGGCGATGGTTGCGCCGGTTGAGAGGCTAGCAATCACACGAGCGGAGTACGAGGGGCGGATCGCGGACGCGCGTCGGGCAATGGAGCGGGAGGGGCTGGATGCGCTGATCCTCTTCAACTCGAACCGCATCGTCTATCTCAGCGGCTTCACGCATGCCACGACGGAGCGACCGATGGCGCTCATCATCCCGGCGGATGGCGACCTCGGTGTCCTGATCCCGGCGTTGGAGCAGGAGCATGTACGCAAATCCGTCGGCGTCGGCCACTTCGCCGTCTACCCGGAGTATCCGGCGGGGCCAAGCGGCCAGCACCCGATGCAGCATCTCGCCACCCTGCTCAAAGAACTGAAATTGACCGGACGGGGCAAGAAAATCGGCGTGGACTCGGACGGCTACGGCGATGTGAACGGCTATCGCGGCCCGAGCGTCACGGAGATTGCCGGTGGCGCGGCGGTCGTGCAGGCGGCGGACCTCATTGACACCGCTCGGCAGGTGAAATCGCCCCATGAATTGCAACTGATCCGCGAGAGCGCGCGCTGGGGCAATCTCGCGCACCGCATCCTCCAGAAGGAGATGGCCGTTGGCCGCAGCGAAATCGAAGTCAGCCTGCGCGCCACGCTCGCCGCAACGACCACCATGCTTGACACACTCGGCCCGACGTATATCGGCGGCGGGCGCGGTGTCCAGCGCTCCCCGGCGTCCGCGATGTTCATCGCCGGAACGAATACCTCGATGCCGCACGGCATGCGGCGTGAGGGCGGGCTACGACCCGGCGATGTCATTATCACCGGCGCGGGCGCGCTCGTCGGCGGCTACCACTCGGAGTTGGAGCGGACGATGATCGTCGGCGAGCCATCGCCCGAATTCCGCACATACTTCGAGGCGATGACGCATATTCAGGAAGTCGCCTTCGCCGCCCTGCGCCCCGGCCGCACCTGCGCCGACGCCGAGCGCGACGTCTCCGGCGCCATCGCCGCGCTGGGCCACGCCGAATTGCAGCGCCACCACACCGGCCACGGCATTGGCTTGGAGGGGCACGAACAGCCCTTCATTGACATCGGTGATGAGACGGAACTGAAGCCCGGCATGGTCTTCAGCGTCGAACCCGGCCTCTATGTCCCCGGTTTCGCCGGCTTCCGCCACTCCGATACCGTCGTCATCACCAGGAACGGCTGCGACGCCCTCACCTTCTACCCACGCGATCTGGACAGTTTGATTGTGCCAGTCTGACATGCAGGGTTCGATAGGAAGCGGCACCATTTCGTGTGGATGGCCTGTGACCCATTCCCGCAGTTCGGATTGCTCGACAAATTCGAACATCTGAGCGATACTCGTCCGTACCTTATCCGGTTTCGCAAAGGTTGGTCACAGATGCAAGGAGCCGACAAAAAGGCTGCCAAGAGCGCCACCGCGAGTGATCCGAACCGTTCGACGGGATTCACGGACGCGGAACGCGCCGCGATGCGGGCGCGCGCCCAAGAGCAGAAGGCGGAAGCACGTGCGGACAAGAGCAGGGCAGACGGGGAAAGCGCCGTGCGCGCGGCGATCGCCGCGATGACGGAACGCGATCACGCCATGGCAGAGCGAATCCATGCGATCGTTACAACCAGCGCGCCAGAGCTTGCACCGAAAACCTGGTACGGGATGCCCGCGTATGCCAGGGACAGCAAGGTGGTCTGCTTCTTCAAATGCGCGCAAAAGTTCAACACGCGGTACGCGACGTTCGGCTTCAGCGACGTGGCGACCCTCGACGATGGCGCCCTGTGGCCCGTCGAATTCGCGCTCACGGAGTTGACCGCCGCCGCCGAGGCACGGATCGCCGCACTCGTGAAGAAAGCGGTGAGCTGAGGGCGTGCCATCAGGAAGCCGAGCAAA
>JAICJW010000320.1 GCA_025928215.1 Chloroflexia bacterium
CCGCGTGCGGCGCTGTCGTCACGCCGTGCGGCAGCATGGCCTCGTCGCGGAGCCCTTGACAGATACCCACACCGGGTATACACTCGGGTATAGATACCCCCGGAGGGTACACGTGGGAGGAGTAGGTGACGTGGGCGCAACGAACGCAGCGAAGACCAATTATCAGTATCAGACGGAGACCGAAGCGCTCCTGATGCGTCTGCGCCGGATGGAGGGGCAGGTGCGTGGCGTGCAGAAGATGATCGAGGAGGGACGCTATTGTGTGGACATCGTCACGCAGTTGCAGGCGATCTCCGCGGCGGCGGACAAGGTCGCTCAGCAGGTATTGGAGGGGCATATCCGCGGCTGCGTGACCGATGCGATCAAGGAGCAGCGTGGCGATGAGGCGATCACCGAACTGATGACCGTCCTCAGTAAGGCGATGCGCGGCTAGGGCGAAAGAGATGGCGCCGCTTTTCTCGCGATAATGAACAAGGATGACCGGCATGGCTGTAACCCAGATTCCTTATACACAACCGGAGATACGACGCGACGAACTCCAGGAAGCCGGAATAACGAAGACGGCGGCACTCGCGGTCGCTGGGATGACCTGTGCCTCCTGCGTGATGCGCGTGGAGAAAAAACTGAAGAAAGTTCCCGGCGTCCGTGATGCGGTGGTGAACCTCGCCACCGAACGCGCGACGATTACCTACGATCCCCACGAAGCAAACCCCGAAACGTTTGTTCAGGCCGTCACCGCTGCCGGATACGAGGCGACCGTTGAATCCGAGGACGAACCGCTCGCCGCCACGCTCGCCGTTTCCGGGATGACTTGCGCCGCGTGCGTCCGCCGTGTCGAGCGGGCGCTTCTCAAGGTGCCCGGCGTGGAAGCGGCCGGTGTCAATCTCGCGACCGAGCGGGCGCAGGTGACGCTCGGCGGGCAGGCGACGATTGACGACCTGCTCACCGCCGTCGAGAAGGCGGGCTACCATGCCGAGCCGGTCGTGGCAGCGGCCGTGGAGGACGAAGACCGCGAGGCTCGTGAGGAGGCGCACGCGCGCCGTGCGATGCGGGTTCGCTTCGCCAAACTCGCTCTGGGTATTGGCTTGACGTTGCCGATCCTTTTCATTGCCATGTTCCGTATGGAGATGCGCTATCGCGATTATTGGTTGCTTGCCCTCACGACGCCCGTCTGGCTGATCGTCGGCTGGGATTTTCATCGGAGCGCGCTGAAGAATGCGCGGCATGGCGCGGTGAACATGGACACGCTCGTCTCGGTCGGCGGTTCGATCGCCTTCGTTTACAGCATCGTCGCGACCTTCACCGGGCAGGATACCTTCTACGATACCGCTGCGATCATCATCACGTTCATCTTCCTCGGCAAGGTTCTTGAGGCCCTGGCGAAAGGCAGGGCGAGCAGCGCGATCCGCAAACTGATGGGCCTCCAGGCGAAGACAGCCCGCGTCGTGCGTGGCGGCATGGAGCAGGATATTCCCGTCTCGCAGGTGCTCCCCGGTGATGTGCTGATCGTCCGCCCCGGTGAGAAGGTTCCGGTAGACGGGACCGTATTGAGTGGCCTCTCATCCGTGGATGAGTCCATGCTCACCGGCGAGAGCCTGCCCGTCGAGAAGGAACCGGGCGACGCGGTGATCGGCGCGACGATCAACAAACAGGGCCTCCTGACGATGCGCGCTACGCGGGTGGGCACGCAGACGCAACTCGCGCGGATCATCAAACTGGTGGACGCGGCGCAGACCGCCAAAGCGCCGATCCAGCAGTTGGCGGATCGCATCTCCGGCATCTTCGTGCCAACGATCTTCGCGATTGCGGCCATCACCTTTGTCGGCTGGATGATCGCGGGGCGCTCGCCCGTCGCGGCGATGGTCGCGGCAATCGCGGTGATCGTCATCGCCTGCCCGTGCGCGCTCGGCCTGGCGACGCCCGCCGCGATCATGGTTGGCAGTGGCCGGGGCGCGGAGCAGGGTATTCTTCTCAAGGGTGGGGAGAGCCTGCAACGCGTGCGGCAGGTAAACACTGTCGTCCTCGACAAAACCGGCACGGTGACGGTCGGCGCGCCGCACGTGACCGACATCATCACCGCCAACGGCTGGGAAGAAGACCATCTGCTGCGGCTCGTCGCCCTCGTTGAGAAAGGGTCCGAGCATCCGCTTGCCCGTGCTATCGTCGAGGCCACGACGGAGCGCGGGTTCGACCTCCCCGGGCATGCGACGGGATTTGAGGCGCTGATCGGCGGGGTGCAGGGCACCGTCGGCAAGCGAACCGTCGTGGTAGGCAACATGCGGCTCTTTTCCGAGGCGGGAATTGCCATCGCGCCACTCCGCCCCGCGATTGATCGGCTCGAAGGAGAGGCAAAGACCGCGATGCTCGTCGCGGTGGACGGTCTGCTCTCCGGCGTGATTGGCGTCGCCGATACGGTCAAGCCGACGTCCGCCGAAGCGGTGCGGACCCTGCACCGGCTCGGCATCACGGTCGTCATGCTCACGGGGGACAATACAAAAACCGCGGAAGCAATCGCGCGTGCGGTCGGCATTGACGACGTGATCGCCGAGGTGCGTCCCGCCGACAAGGCTGCGGAAGTGAAGCGGTTGCAGAATATGGGGAAAGTCGTCGCGATGGTAGGGGACGGCATCAATGACGCACCCGCCCTCGCTCAGGCGGACGCCGGGATCGCGATGGGGACCGGCACGGATGTCGCGATGGCGGCAGGGGATATCACGCTCGTCAAGGGCGATCTGCGCGCCATCGCGCAGGCGATTGACCTCTCCAAGCGGACGATGCGGACGATCCGCCAGAATCTCGGCTGGGCGTTCGGCTATAACGTCATCCTCATCCCGCTGGCAGTATTTGGGAAACTCAACCCGATCTTCGCCGCTGTCGCGATGGCCCTCAGTTCCGTCACCGTTCTCTCAAACTCGCTGCGGCTGCGCGGCACCAGGGCGAGCCAGTTCATGGCGGCGGCGGTCTTGCTCGTCGCCTTCACGGCGGTCGGCTTCGGGACGTATCGCGGCGTGTCGGGTCAGGCGGCCCTCTTCGGCTCCGCGTCATACGCGTGGGGCCAGAACGAGGTCCATATGGCGATGGTTGGCCAGCGCACGACGGCGGAGATGCCGGATGCCTTCCGGGGCGGCGTCAAGACGGTGAAGGCCGGTACGACGATCACCTTCATCAATGACGACAACGATCATGCGCACAATGTCGTGAGCGGCACGCGGCTGGCACCGACGCAGGGCTTCTTCAGTGGTCTGCTGCAACCCGGCCAGCGCTGGCAATACACCTTCACCACACCGGGCGTTTATCCCTATTTTTGCAGCCTCCATCCCGGCATGGATGGCTCAATTACCGTGACGTGACGCGGCGCATGCCGCGCGCATGGATTGATACTGCTGTCATGATGACAGCGCACGAGCGCCCGAGAGGGCGAGAGACAGGGAGAACTCGACGATGGAAATGATCACGATGAAAGCCCCGGACATTTCGTGCGAGCACTGCGTCGCGACCGTCAAGAAGACGGCAGGCCAGTTCCCCGGCGTGCATTCGGTCGAGGCGGACGCGGAGACGAAGATCATCACGCTGACCTATGACCCCGGGCAGGCGGACCTGTCGAAAATCGAGGAAGCGCTCGCTGAAGAGGGCTATCCTATCGAGAAGTAACGGCGCCAGGGTGAGGGGGCAATCCCATCACGAGCGATGATGAGCCAGCATCCGCCCTCAGGATGCTGGCTCATCAATCGTCGCGGCTGTCGGTCGCGTCAAGCAGAATCCGACCAATCCGCGACGGCTGAAGTTCGCGCGAGCCGTGAGGCGGACCAGAAATTGACTTTAGCGCATTCCCGTGACAGGATGTAGTCTCGATGGGAAGTTTGTCCCATGATCCGCAAACGTCCGCTTCTCTTCGGTTCCGCTGCTCTCCTCGTCGTGATCTGCGTCACGATCCTCGGCGTTACGGGGTGGAACCGCGCGGGGGTTGCGGCGGTCGGCAACCCGACCGCGACGCCCAATACACCGCCCCCTTTGACGATTCCCGCCGCGTTCCTTCCAACGACATTCCCCTCCTACATCAATGCAAAGGACCTCGTGAAGCCGCCGCCATCCGTTTTTCCCACGCCGGGTTATGCGACCTCGCGGAGTGGTGGCCCCGCGATTACCCCGACCATCGCGACGACGGATGCGCGGACGCCGGCCTTCACCGAGCAAGATGTCCGGTCTTACTATGCGAAGCTCAAAAATCCGATCACGAGTGACATCGCGAGCATCACGTTCACAACGTGGGGGGCCGCCGCGCAACCACCACTCTCCCTCTACCCCTCAACGCGCTATGCCGCCGACACGCTGGTCTGTGTCGTCCGGATCAATGGCAGCTTCGTTGAGGGAAGTAAGCTCGGCCCGGAGACGGCCATCCCCACCAATTTCACGCGGGAATACGACGTGTTCGACGTGCATACCGGCAATTCCCTCCGGACGGATTATTTCTGATCTGTCCTCGCGACGGCCTCCAGCGAAATCGAACACGGCGTATCGCCGCCGCGATTGCCATTCTTCCCCGCGTGATTGTCACGGTCAGCCAGCATCGGACCGCTCCGCGACGAGCGACTTCGGTGACTCCGTTGCGGTCGCGTCCATCGGGCGGACGGGCGCGGCCATTGGCTCCGCCGACGGCGCGGATTGCGGCGCGCCATGCTGAGCGGGCAAATCGGAGGTCAGTGCCGTCCATTTCGCTACATAGGACTGGATCGTCGAGACGAGGGCGGCGTGGCTCCAGGTGAGCGGCGAGACCGAAAGCGGCGCGCCGGTATAGGGATGGACCTGCTCGGCGAGGATGCCGCTCTCTAATGTATGATCCGTCACCCACTTGATATACGTCGCCGCCTGGGCAAGATCGTCCACGGTGCGCGCGGCGGCGATATAGTAGTCCGCGATCCAGAGCGTGCAGATGAACCACGGGTTGCCGGGGCAGGAGGCGATATCCTGCGAGACCTGATGATAGTAGTCGTTCTGGTATCGTGCGATGCCGCCGACGGGCGTCTTCACTTCCAGCGCCTCGCGCATCGCCTCCATCGTCGCCACGATGCGCGGATCATGCACTGAGAACATCCCGCAGACGACGAGGCCCATCATGCTGGCATCGAGAGTCGCGTCCCGCGTGACCGTGCCATCCTTCGCCACGTTGACCATACGGACAAAACGACCGAGCGCCGGATCGAACATCTGCTTACTTGTCGCGTCGTGGATTTCCTGTGCCGCGCGCCGCCAATCCGCCGCCAGATGATCCTGCCCGAACGCCTCGGCGAAGTTCGCCGCCGCCCG
>JAICJW010000171.1 GCA_025928215.1 Chloroflexia bacterium
CATGCCTGTCGTCAGCGATTCGTTCTCCGTTCGCGACTCTTGCGGGCCTGCCGCCTCCGCCGCATGGGCGAGCCGTCGCTGGGCGCGCGCCTCTTTATCGGCATCATCATCGCCTTCGATCCATGTCGCGAAGAAGTGTGTCACGCCTCTCCGTACGGTGATGCTGACTTCGAACTCATGGCCCTCATCGCACCAGCCCTGGATGCAGACATCCGGGAAATCGTGGTCAACCGCTCCCCGCGGGATCAGCGGATATTCCCGCGCCCGGTGCAGGGCGGCACCAAGATGCACATTCGATCCATCCTCCGCTCCCACCCCACGCGCCCGACAGACGGGGCAGGGGAGCACTGCTTCACGCGCGGTCACTTCTACCCGCAGCGTGCGCGTGCCAGTGCCTGATCCCTTCCTACTCACCGCTACCATCGTTCCTCCCTCATTGTGCTCCGTGCTTCGTGGCGACCGCGCCAGATGGAGCGCTACGCAACATTATGTCGAGTACCATGAGGGGATGATAGTCATTTGCCAAGCAAAATGCAAGCATATGCCCGGCGTGTCCGTTGATCGGGGCCGCTGTTACGAGCGTGCAATCAGGTGAAGGCGACGGGTTCGGAGACGATTTCCGCTTCGTAGCCGTCCGGTGTCGCGAGGAAGGCGAGCCAGTTGCCATTGAGATTTACCGTCCGCGTCACCTCCGTCATGTCGCGCAGTTCGCCCTCACGCGGCTTCCAATCCGGCCAGATGAAGGCATAATGGACAAAGCCCGGCTGCGGTGCCGGTTGCCCGGTGCGCGGCTCGAAGAGTTCGACGCGGTAGAGTCCCTCGCCCCGATCAATCATCGCGATCCGCCGGTCGCCGCGATCCACGACGTCCGCGCCGCGCGCGGTCTGCGTGTATCGGGCCAATAGCTGTTCAAAGGCGGGCGTCGTCGCGGCCTGCACGCCGATGTGATCGAGGGTGGACGCGACTTCCGCCGGAATACCGAGGCTGACGAGATACGCCTGGTGCTGGCGAAGCCGCTCGGTGTTCTGATCGCCGGTGAGGTCAATATACCCGTCGCGTTCAAGTTGTGCGTCGTGATTATCCGTGTGTGCCGACACCCTCTACCTCCTCAATTGCGACAACGGGGAGCGCGATCGGTTCCATACCGTGCGCGGGCAGACGCGCGAGCGTCTGGATCACATCGAGCAACTGGCTCGCGGGCGCGATAGGCCTGCCGAGTTGCTGCGAGAGACTGGGAAGCGTCATATCGTCTACCGTGAGAATGCCGCGCTCGTCAAACATCGAGCGCGGCAGAAAGAGCGGCGCATCGGAGTGTTCGCCGCCGAACTCTTCGAGGATACATTTGCCGCTCAATAGGCCGGAAACCGTGATGTCCGGCCCGAAGAGGCGGTTTTCGATGGCGCGCACCTGGATGGACGCGCCGGTTTCGGCGTTGACATCCTCCACCAGCGAGCGCATCGTCGGCGCGATCAGGGTCGCGCAGCCGATGGTGGCGGGCCGCCCATGCAGATTGCGCGGCAGCGTCTTCCGCTTCTTCGCGCGCGCCCACTCGTCTATCAGGAGGCGCGTCAGGCCGATGCCATCCTCCAACTGCGGGAAGCCGTCGTAGCGGCTCGCGGGCGGCAGCGGCGTGCCGGTATTGAGGTAGAATTCGTCTGCCGCGTGGACAATCGTGCGGCCATATTCGGCGCGCAATTTGGTTTGCCAGCCTTTGACCTGCGCGAGAATGCGGCGCATCTCCGCCAGCGTGAACATCCTGAGCGCCGGTTCATCGAGGATGCGGTGCTGCTCGCGATACCACTCCTCGCGATGGAGGCCGCGCCGGGTCAGCCCGACGGGTACGGCGGCGATGGACTGCATATGTGGCATCAGCGAGAGCAGGTCGGCAATCGAGCGGTCGAGCTCCGCGCCGTCGTTCACCTCCGGCACGAGGACGAGTTGGGTATTGAATTCGATGTCCATCGCGGCGAGGCGGCGAAGGTCTTCCATGATTTTCCCGCCGCGTCCATTCGTCGAGCGCACCAATCGCTCGCGCACCACAGGGTTCGTCGCGTGGACGGAGACATGCAGCGGCGAGAGGCGTTCCGCGCCGATCCGCGCGAAATCATCGTCCTTCAGGTTGGTGAGCGTGATGAAGTTGCCGTAGAGGAACGAGAGGCGGTAGTCGTCGTCCTTGATGTACATCGTCTGCCGGAGGCCGGGAATGCCCTGCTTGAGGAAACAGAAGGTGCAATGATTGTCACAGACATGGACGCCATCGAAGGCGGCGGAGGGAAAGCGGATGCCGAGCGGCCGGTACTCCTCATTGTCCACTTCGATGTCGAACTGCGCGTCGCCGCGCTGGACGGTCAGGGTGAACGCGTCATAGGCCGTGAGTAGTTGATAGTCAATCAGATCGGACGGTTCCTCGCCATCTATCGCCAGAATACGGTCGCCGGGCTGAATATCGTACCGCGCCGCGATCCCATCCGGGCTGACGGCATCAACGAGCGCGCCCTGGCCGAATAATTTTCTCATTGCACCTGCCCCTCTCCTGCGGCGACGGCGGACAGGGGCGCGTCCGGTTCCGCTTCCGCCCTGTCGTCATGCGCGTGCCGCGTGCGCCGCTTCTTCGCGAAGCTCGAAATGAGATGGACCCATTGCGCGCTACGGTGCGGATGCAGGGTGGCATCAGGCAGATTGGCGCGGAACGACGCGGCGTCCGTGAAGGGGGCGATGGAAATATACGAGCTACCATACTCCCATGTGCCATGCGCGTCGGAACCGACGGTCATCGGGATGTGGTGCGCGGCGGCGTACTTTTTCGCTGCCCAGTTATCCATTGGGATGACCATGCGACCGTTGAAGACTTCAATCGCATCCACGTGGCCCGCCTGAACAAGCCGGTCGAGCACCGCTTCGCCGATGGCGCCCTTCCGATAGCGGTCGTAGGGGTGGGGGATGATGACGACGCCACCCTGCGCATGGATCGCCGCGCACGTCGCTTCGGGGGAGATCCCATTCGGAATCTCCGCGTGCAGAAAGAGGCCGATGATCTCCCCGGCGGTGGAATAGACCTCCTCGCCGGGGATGACATGGAAATCCGGCCCCCCGGCTTCTTGCGCGGCGGCATATCCCGCGAGCCGGCCATGATTGGTGATCGCGATGCCATCGAGGCCGCGCCGCTTCGCCGCATGCACCAACCGCTCCGGGCTGACCGGGCTATCGTGTGAATGCCACGTATGGGTATGGAGATCTATCTTCCAGCGTTGCGTATCCGAATCAGTCATGCTGCTCCTATATGTCCCGAATGTCTCCCCACGCACGTTCGCGCGGTGGTGCAAGGTTTGCTGTCTCCGCCATCACCAGCGTCACGGCGGTGATGGCCGCTGTCTCCGCCCGCAGCACGCGCGGCCCGAGCGAGACGGGAATCGCGCCTGCTTCCGCCACGAGACGCTCGACTTCGCGGCCGCTGAAACCGCCTTCCGGCCCGATGGCGACGGCGACGCGATCGGCTTCCGCCGGTATCGCCTCCGCCAGCGTGCGTGCCGCGACGGTTTCGTGCGCGACGAAGAGGGGCGCGGCGACGGCGTCTGCCAATCCATCGAGCGGCACCGGCCCGCGCAGTGTGGGAACGCGCCCGCGCCCCGATTGTTCCGCGGCCTCCGTGACGATCCGCCGCCACCGCTCCAGAGCATGCCCATCGTCCGGGGCGACCTTGCGGATCGTATGCGCCGTGACGATGGGTTGAATCGCCGCGACGCCCAGTTCGGTCGCCTTCTGCAACAGCCAATCGAACCGCTCGCCCTTGAGCAACGCCGCGCAGAGCGTCACCGCGCAGGTCGGTTCCGGCAACGCCGGTCGCTCCGCGACGATCTCACCACGCACGGCGCGCGCCTCGACCAATACGAGGCGTACCCGCCATTCTACCGCATCCGCGCCATCGGTGGGGATCAGGACGATCTCTTCGTTCCCGCGGAGGCGCAGGACGCGGGCGATCTGATGCGCGATGTCACCAGTGAGCGTAACGTGGTGGCCTGAACGGCTCTCAGAAGGCACGAAGAAGCGATGCATTGGTAGTTCCTCACCCCCGGCCCCTCTCCATCGCCCGGAGATCGGAGATGAATACAAGTTCGTTCGGCGATGGAGAGGGGAGCGAAACTGAATTAGAGAGATGCCCCGTATCCCTCCCCGCATTTCTCCCCTCTCCTTTGCCTTGCGGCAAAGGAGAGGGGTGGGGGGGGAGGTTCGTCAACGCCGCCAGCCGCGTAGGGCGACCCAATCGCCCATTTGCCCGCGCGTAATCTCGACGAACCCCGCCGCTTCGAGCGCGGTCCGTACTTCCTCCTCGCGCTCGACGATGATGCCGCTCGCGACGAGCCAGCCATTCGGGCGGACGCTCTCGTACAAATACGGCGCCAACTCGCGGATGATGCGGGCGATAATGTTCGCGAAGACGCCATCGAAGGCGCCGTAATGCTCGTCCGGGCCGAGCGACCCAACGATCAGCGGGAAGCGGTCGCGGCCAATGCCGTTCGCCTCACCGTTTGATCGCGCGGCCTGCACCGCGACTTCCTCGACATCGAGGCCAAGGACATGCCCCGCGCCCATCCGCAGCGCGGCAATCGCGAGGATGCCGCTGCCCGTGCCGACATCGAGCAGGCGGTCGCCCGTCTGGACGAGGTCCTCAACGGCGATCAGGCAGAGTTGCGTCGAGGGATGCAAGCCGGTGCCGAAGGCCATGCCGGGATCGAGCGTGACGACGATGTCGCCCGGCTCGGCTTCGTAGGCGCGCCACGGCGGCCGGATAACGATGGACTGGCCGATGCGATGGACGTGGAAATGCTCCTTCCACGCATTCGCCCAATCCTCCTCCTCGCGCGGCTGCACGGTGATCTCGCCGACGTAGCGCATCTGCGAGAGGTGCCAGAGCGCCTGTTCCAGCGTATGGATCGTCTCCTGCGCGCTAGGAATGTCGGCGATATACGTCGCGACGGTGACGGGGGCGTTCGTGTCCACGCGGAGGTTGTCGCCATCCCGATCCTGAAGATACTGCTCCTCAATCGCCACGCCGCCCTGATAGCCGTAGCGCGCGAAGAGTTCGCTCACCGCCTCGACCGCTTCGGTATCCGCGCTGACACGCACTTCCAGCCAGCGCATCATTCCGCCCCCATCGGCGTGCCGTCGCTACTCGCGCCGCCGAGGTTGACCTCCGATGAGTCGCCGACGTTCACGCTGTGAAAATCGCCGTGGACGACCGTATCCACACCGACGATGGAGTTCATCAGCATGACATTAGCGATCTCACTGTCCCGATTGAGGATCACATCCCGCACGATGGCGTCCGTGATGACGACATTCTCGCCGACGCTCGCGTACGGCCCGACGACGGCGCGTTCGATCCGGGCGGAGGGCGCGATAACGACGGGCGGAATGATGACGCTTCCTTGATAGATCGGCGTGGCCGCGTGGCCATTCATTCGTGTCAGCAGCGTGCGGTTCGTTTCCAGCAAGGTATCCGGGCGGCCACAATCCAGCCAGAGATCCATCGTGGCGGCCTCGATGTACGCGCCGTCATCAATCATCACCTGAATCGCGTCGGTGAGATAGAATTCGCCCTTCGTCTGCCGATTCGCCGCCATGATGGTGTCAATCGCTGTGAATAACCGGGCCGAATCGCTGAAGTAGTAGACGCCGGCCACCGCGAGGTTGGTTGGCGGGTGGCTCGGCTTCTCGATGATCCGCGTGATCCGCACGCCGTCGAGTTCGACGATGCCGAACGCCTGCGGCTTATCCACTTCTTTGACGAAAATGACGCCGTCCGCGTCGGTCATTTCCAGCACGGAAAGGTCGGTCGCGAAGATCGTGTCCGCGAAGGCGATCAGAACCGGCCCATGCACATGATCGGCGGCGAGATGGATCGCATGCGCCTGCCCCTTCATTTCCGCCTGATGAACGAAGGAGGAGGGGAAATCGTACTGCTCCTCGACATATTCGCGGATCTGGTCGCCGAGATAGCCGGTGACGAAGACGACGTGTTCGGGGTTGAGCGGCGCGATGCTGTCGAGAACATGGCCGAGAATTGGCTTCCCCGCAACGCTCACGAGCGGCTTCGGCTTGCTCCATGTGTGCGGCCGGAGCCGCGTCCCGAACCCCGCCGCGGGAATGATGACATGCACAGATTCCTCCTCAATCCGCGTTTTCCGGGCGCTTGCCTGTATCTTGCCCATTCTATCGCAAATGGGGCCACGTGACCGTCACGGAATAACCATGATGATCGTTTGGTTAGGTATACTGAGTCGGACGCGCCCGTGGACGCACGAACGCGGATGGCTCAAAGAATTAGAGGGTGATTGATGGTCGAAGAGCGAGGGATGGAGAGTGCGCGTCCGGCGAGTGTCGCCGCGAATGCGCCCGATGGAAGCACGGCTGTGGCCGCGAGTGTCGCATCAATCGAAGAGGAGGCGCTGCAACAGGTTGACTCGCTATATCGCACGGCGCTCCGTATGACGCGGAACCCGCAGGATGCGGAAGACCTCGTGCAGGAGACGTACTACCGGGCATTTCGGTCAGCGCATCAATTTCAACCTGGCACGAATCTGCGCGCGTGGCTGTTCAAGATTTTGACGAACAGTTTCATCAACCAATACCGCAAGCGCGCACGGCATCCGCAGTCTACATCGCTGGATGATGTCGAAGAGTTCTATCTGTACAACCATCTGGTTGACAGCGGTGTGCAGCCCGAATCGCCCAACCCGGAGGCGACGGTCATTGACCAGTTCGCGGAGGCAGATGTCATTCAGGCGCTGGAGCAGTTGCCGCTGGAGTTTCGGCAGGTCGTGCTGCTGGCTGATGTGGAAGGCTTCTCCTACAAGGAGATTGCCGACATTGTTGGCATCCCGGTCGGTACGGTGATGTCCCGCCTCCATCGCGGGCGGCGGCGGTTGCAGAAGGAATTGTGGGAGTACGCGGTCGCGTCGGGATACCTTGATTCGTTGCGTGGTCAGTCGGCGGCGGATGCAGCGTCGCGCCCGACGGCGTAAGTTGGCAAACCGTACATGGGGAAGTGCAGAGATGATGACGATGACGTGCCAGGAATGTGTTGAGAAGTTGCAGCCGTTCCTCGACCGGGAGCTTTCCGGATCCGAGCGACTGGAAGTCGAGCGTCACCTCTCAATCTGCGGCCATTGCGCCGACTCATTCCATTTCGAGGCAGGCATCCTGCGCGTCGTCGGGCGCTGTGGCCGCGCGACATACGCGAGCGAGGAACTCAAGGCACGCATCCGTGTCGTCGTGCAGACGGCGATTATCGAGAAAGAGTAACGCCCCTCGACGGGTGACGATTGTTATGGTAACTTGATGTCGGGGTGTCGCGGCGCATATCTCTGAGAGCAAAGGGCATTGCGAGACAATGGCAGTCAAAGAGTGGATTAAGAGTACGGGCGAGAAGATTCGCGATGCAGTCGAGCAGGCGCTTCCCCCGCCGCCCCGCCCGCAGCGTGTACCCGTTCTGATTCCGATCCCCGTCAATACTCCCCGGCCAACACGCCACTATTACTAAATTCTCATCCCCGCAGTTCATTGAGGTCGTCGAGCCGCACGCCGTAGGCGGATGCGAACGCGCGGGCGAGGGCATCGAGATCTACCGGGATGGTTGGCGGTTCCGGCAGTGCGCGTGCGGTTGCGGCAGGGTCCTTGAGGCCGCTCGATGTCCCGATGACGACGACCGTACCCTCCGTCTCCGCTGCCACTTGCCGCGCTACCGTGACGCCGACGACTGACGCCGCTTCGAGATAGAGACCCGTTTCGCTGGCGAGACGCCGCTGGGCGGGGAGGATGTCCGATTCGGCGACGGAGCGGGCGCCGCCGCCTGAATCCCGCAGCGTCTGCCACGCCTGCCAGCTCGCCGTACCCCCACCGATGGAGAAGGCGGCTGAGGGCGTCGCCGCGACCTGCTCCGGGCCGCCATGCGCGAGGGCGTGCGCGTAGGGTGCGGAGTTCGCAGGTTCGGCGACGATCATGCGCGGCAGGTGGGCGGTTATGCCCGCCGCGTGCAGCCGCTGAAACCCCCGCCAGATGCCGGTGAGGTTATCACCGTACGACGTTGGCACGACGACGGCCACCGGAGCGTCACCGAGGTCGCGGACGATCTCGTAGGCAATCGTCGTATAGCCCTCTACACCGTACGGGTTCGACCCGACCGGCGGATCGGTGACATTCGTGCCGGGGAACCAACCATATTGCTCGATGCCGAGCGCGGCGATTGCCCGCCGGTTTGCGCCCCCTTCGAGTTGGCACAGGAGCGCACCATACGCGCCCATGAAGGTTCGCATCGTCTGTGGCACGTCCGTTCCTGTGAACATTACGCAGTGCATCCCGGCGCGGGCCGCGTACGCCGCGAGTGCCGCGCCGGCATTCCCCGTAGATGCGCCAACGACCGTCCGGTAGCCGCGCTCCTTCGCGACGGTAACGGCGACGGTCATCGCGCGATCCTTATGGCTCCATGTCGCGTTGCGCGATTCATCCTTCAGCAAGAGCGTGCCGCGCTCGACCGGAATAGCGATCAGCGGCGTATTGCCTTCACCGATGCTGACGGGTTGCGTCTCATGATCCACGGGCAGGAGTGCGTGGAAATCCCACAGATCGCGCCGCCGCGTGAACGATGCCGCGAACGCCTCGCGCGTGAATGTGCCCTCCGGGTAGACCGGAGCGAGATTGATCTGCTTTCCCGCTGCCCGCGCGTCCGGGTCGCCATTGGCGAGCAGCCGCACATCGTCGAGCGGGTATGTTTTCCCGCTGGCCGGACTGATGAGGTGACGCGGAACGGGCATCGCACCCTCCTTCGTGGGGTGGAGCAGGCTTCAGCCTGCGGGCATTCGCTTTTTGGCTGGCCACTGCATCACCGACATGAGATCGTCGAGAAGAATCGCGCCGCCAATCAGGGCGACGAGGGCAATGCGTGGGTTCGCCCGCATCGCGCGGCGCACATCACCCCGAAGCAGCGCCGCCGCGGCGCGCGTCATACCGCACCCCGGACAGGGGCGGCGGATGACGGCGCTGATCAGACAAATCTGCGGGCCGCGCGCCAGACGATCCGGCCCGATGATCGCGAGCGCCACGCCCAGCATGAACGCACCGCAAAGGCGCCCCCGTGGGGAGGCGCCGGACACCGCTTCCCAGACTATCGGAAGCGCGCGTTCACTGACGGAGCGGGCGGCCCTGAGCA
>JAICJW010000035.1 GCA_025928215.1 Chloroflexia bacterium
CGTGCTCTTGCCCGCGCCGTTCGTGCCAACGACCCCGATAATGCCGATGGAGGGGAACTGGATGTCCACCTCCCGCAGGCGCTTGAAGTGCTCGATCTTCAGCCGCTGAAGGATCATACCGCCCCTCCCGCCGCGACGGGTTCGGGCGCGACCGCGACGGGATGCGCCGCTTCATCGCTCCGTAATGCCTCTTCGAGTAGCGAGCGCCCGGTCTCGCGGAACGAAGCCGCGAAGGTGGGTTCGTAGACGCCGCTCGCGGCGCGAGTGGCCACGAACTCGGTGAACTCATCGAGCAGTTGCCCGATGGGGCTGGATTCCTCGACCAGTGCGCCGGGCGCACGCACGGCGCGGACATCGGGCACGAATGCCCAGCACTCCTTGACGATATCGAGACCGCGCAGCATCCGCACAACCTCGCGATCCACGCCAAGCGCGGTATCCCGCACGCCACAGAGCACCATCGCCTCGGCGCGGCGCGGGGCAGACTCGCGTTCGAGGTGGCGGACGACCTGAGCGACAATCGCCTCCGCGCTCAACTCCTCGCCCTTGACGATCGGCAGCGTGAGATGATCGCGCGCCGGGAGCGGCACGTGCTCAATCGCCAGCCCATCGGCGCCGCCGAGGGCAACGCGGACGTAGCCAGGTTTTGCGGGGAGGTCGGAGAGGCCGATGCGCTCGGTGCTGCCGCTGTAGAAGGTGTTCGTGCGTTTCCGCTCGTGGATGTGCCAGTGACCGAGCGCGATATAGTCGTAGCGCGGATCGAGCAGCGCGTCCTCGATCTCGTCCGCGCCGCCGCGACGGTCGTGCTGGACGGCAAGATCGAACGACCCGTGCGCGACGAGCAGATTGATCGCGTCGCTCTCCGTCAGCATCGCATTCGGTGGCTGCTCGTTCGTGAATGCGCCGTGCGGCACGGCGGTGACGAGGACCTTGCGATCGTTGATGGTGAGCGGGAAACGCTCCCAATCGTATCCGGTGGCGAAGTGAACATTGTGGCAGGCGACGGCACAGAGATCGAGGACGCTCCCGGCATTGCGCAGGCGCGGCGTGTCGTGGTTGCCGCCGATCACGATGGTCGGGATGCCTGCCGCCTCCAGGCGGCGCATTTGCTGCACGAAGAAGATCAGCGTTTGCATCGGCGGACGGCTATGGTGGAAGACATCGCCGGCGTGCAGGACGAGGTCTATGTCGCCGGAGGCGATGATGTGATCCACCGCCGCCGCAAAGGCGCGCTCGATATCCACGGCGCGCTGATTCCGGCCGGTATTCGGGCAGAGGCGGGTGAGGGCGCTGAAGCCGAGATGGGTATCGGCGAGGTGGGCGATCCGAAGGGGGGCGTCACTCATGGGTCATTGCCTGTCTTTCAGATACCATTCTTGCTGATCGTGTTACAGAAATACTGCCAGGGTGTGGATCGCCCGCTGTGCCGGTACGAACCGCGCACCCGTTCCATCAATGCGTCACACTGGGCGCTCGTCAAATCATGTTCGCCGAGCACCGTTTTCACCATCGCCAGTGTCGGTTCCGTTACCCCTGCGGTTTGCGACATCGTGCGCAACACGCGGTAGACGGATTCCTCCGGCCCGAAATGCACCGACGCGCCATAGACTTTCTGCGCGTCGCTCCCGGCCAACGCAGGGGGGCGCGGGAAGACGCCGAAGACGGGGACGGGGATGTGCGCGTGGCGCATCAGGAGCGTTCCCTTCGGCACGCGTAGCAGCTCCGCGCGCGTGGACTCGGTGAGCGCGCGATAGGACGGGCTGATAATCTCCTCGTCGCCGATCCGGCCATAGAAGGAGGTCGCCGCGTTACCGACGACTTCGTCGTCCACTTTCGAGCGGAATTGCTCCGCGCCGAAGAGCACGACATTGAGATGCCGACCGCGCGCCGCGATGTCCACGAGCGTGTCACGCAGGCCGCCGCGTCCGCCACCGGGGGCGTACTTGTTCAGTTCGTCCACGAAAATGATAACCTTCTCGACCCCTAATTCGGAGCGCTCCGCACGCTCCCATATCCGTTGTATTGTCGCACTGACGAGCAGTTCCTGCACGGTCGTGTTGCAGTTCGCGATGTCAATGACGCGCAGTTCGCGGTCGGCGAATGTGCCGTCGCAACGCGGCAAATCGCCATAGTTGACGAGATTGCGGGCGAGCAGCCCGCCGCACTTGCGCGTCAGATTGCTGATGCGGTTATTCGCCTTGAGGATCGTGAAGCGATGATGGTCATTCCACGTCTGTGGTTTCTTGCCGTCGTCGCCTTCGGTGTTGAGGTAATCCATAATCTCGCGCATCTTCGCCTCGAACCCCTTGACGGTCTGGACGTTCTGCTCCCGGAGATCAGAGAGGAAACCGAAGAATTTATCATCCAGATCGCCGCCCTCAAAGACGCGGTGCGGGTAGCGCAGCACTTCCTGCAAGTTCCAGAGGATCGGGTAAAGGCAGTCGGTTTCGTGCCGCGCGGTGCGCAGAGTGTTGAGCGCGGCAGGATCGAAGGTGCCATCGAGGTTGATCTGATCCCCGTGCTCGTTGTGCGGCTCACCGCCCGGTTTGTAGGGCGCGAAGATGCGCAAATTGTCCACGGGCGCGGGCGACATCGCCATTTTCTCGTACATCAGGCGGTCGAGGGGCGTCGGCATCTTGACGCCGCGCGCGGCGAGTGCCTCCGTCTCGTCCGTCGAGACGTAGGCCGCCTTATCGAGCCAGAGGAGGTCCGGGCCTTTGACATTGAACATCAAGGCGGCGACGGATTGCGGCGACCTCTGAAAGACGCTGCTGATGACGAAGAGGGCGTGGCTGGTCTTCGTCGCGAGGCCCGACTGGCCCGTCCAGTTCGCGTGGCCTGCCTCGGGGCCGAGCAGGTAATCGCTGTCCACGTCCACCGGTGTATGCTGGAAGACGAGGCGGTTGCCGTCGTCTGTCTCCTCGAAAATTTCGTTGCCCTCCGCGTCGCGCGCCGCGTTGCCGTTGCGGTGCAGCAGGACGGGGATCGCCGTGCCGCTGTATCCCTCCTTGCCGAGGGCGAGACGGATCGCGTCGGGTGTCGCGTAATAGACGGGGCCGCTGCGGGGCGGGCGGCGCGAGCGGACATCGTCCCGCAGATGGCGCGAGGCGAGCACCCGGCAGGTGAAGACGAGAATCTCAGGCCGGGTCGAGGCGAGCGCCGCGCCGATGTCCTCCTCACCCTGGTAATCGAAATAGTCGTCAAGGAAGGTGCCGAGATCGCTGTAGCGTTGCGGTTCGTCGAGGATGCCGATCACCGCCGCTTCCTCGCTGAACGCGACGACGATGTGCCCGATATCGAGTGCGAGCGCGGCGGCGGGGGCATCGGCTGCCCAGAAGGAGAAGGCGTGGGCGGCGGCGGGATTCTTCTCGCTGGTGACGACGCGCCCAATCGGGCCGGTTTGCGTGTCAATCAGCGCGTCGAAATGGGTGACGAGCGACGGAATATCCACTATGCGACCTCCCGCAGATAGCGACGGAGCGCGGCGGGAACGCCGAGGAGCGCGCGCTCGAGTTTCACTTTCAGGATGCGCTCGGCGATATGAATCGGGTAGAGCAGCGTCGGCCAGCGATCGTCGTTCGTCGCGCGCGGCGTCCGCTCGGAAAAAATGAGCGTGGAGAGGGCGTCGAGGTCGCCGGGTGAGGCGGTCTGCGATGGAGCCTCGATGCGCGCGAGGCCGAATAATGGGTCCGCGCCGGTCGCCTCGTGCATGCGGAGATACCAGGTGATCGGCCGCAAGCCGCCCGACACATCGCGCTGAAAGGCGCTGCTGCGATGCCCGACCGGCATGCGAAGCAGCGCCGTCATCTCATCGTTGGTCAGATCGAACCGGCTGTGCCGCTTGATTAGCCCAACGGCGTTGCCAATGTCCGCGCGGGTCAGTGAGCCGTCCATAATCAGCCACCCCTCGCTGCCGTCGGTCCGCTCGACCCATGCCTTGAGCGCCTCATACTCGCACATCTCCCGGACTTTGCTCACGACGGGCCGAATGCGAGATTGCAGAGCGATGAAGTCGCCGTCGTGCGGCGCGCCCATCGCCGGTTGCTCAGCGGACTGGACATCCAGCCCCGTCCGCCGGAAGGATGTGCAGAGATCGTCGGTGTGTATGTCGTCAGTCGCAGAGGCGACGATGATGCTGCTCGCGATATGCGTCATACCGGGAACGGCACGGAAGACGCCATCCTGCGGCCGTCGCTCGATCACCCCCGCAACGACGACGACGAGCGCGAGCGCATTCATCCCACACCATCCAATGGGCAATGTGCGCTGAACGCCGTCGAGAAAATAGCGGACGCGCCACGCCGTATTCGGTGATGGACCAATCGGGATCGGTTTGACGGAGAGACGCGCGCCTTCGAGATGGTTGATGCTCGGGCCGCCGCGATCGTGGCTATCATCGCCGCCGAACGGCACGAGGTCATGTTCGAGCCGGATCGCCGCGGGCGTCGCAACGAAGGGAAGTCCTCCGGCACGGAGCGATGCAAGCGCGGCGGACAACTGACCGCCGAGCGTTACAGTGTTGTTTTGAACAGACATCTCGCGCACTCCCCGCTACGTGAACGGACACCCAAGCATAGCACGTATGTACTACTGCGGCAAGGTGGTTTGCGCGATTCGTTCGGCTCTCTCACGGCGTCTGCACGCATGGCAGCGGCGGACGTTGCGCCGGAGCGGTTCCCTGCGTACACTTCCCCAGATATGATGGCGACCACTTCTCCGCCGTGAGAGACACGGAAGGAAGGGAATTCGATGGCCTTTGAAGATCACCGAGGAAGACGGCGTATCGTCGTCACTGGCATGGGCGTCATCAGTCCGGTTGGTCAAACCACCGAGGATGCCTGGCGCACGGTCCTGGCGGGAGAGAGCGGCGTCGGCCCGATCACACTCTTCGATGCCTCCGGTCTCGACGTACGGATCGCGGCGGAAGTGAAGGGCTTCGATCCCGAGGGGCGGCTCGGCCGCAAGGAGGCACGTCGTGCCGACCGTTTCTGTCAGTTCGCGATCGCCGCCGCGCTCGACGCGGTGGCCGATGCCGACCTTCAGATGGACACGGAGGATAGGGACCGGGTCGGTGTGGTCGTCGGGAGCGGTATCGGTGGAATTGGCAGCCTCTCGAACGCGGTCCAGACACTGATCGAGCGCGGCCCAAATCGCGTCAGCCCATTCCTGATCCCGATGCTCATCATTGATATGTCGAGCGGCTTGATTTCGATGCGTCTCGGTGCGACGGGGCCGAACCACTCGGTCGTTTCCGCCTGCACGACGGGCGCGCATGCGATCGGCGAGGCCGCCGAGATTATTCGCCGGGGTGACGCGGATGTCATGATCGCGGGCGGCGCCGAGGCGTCAATCGTGCCGGTGGGGATCGTCGGTTTCATGAATATGAAGGCATTGTCGACGCGCAACGACGAGCCGACGAAAGCGAGCAGGCCGTTCGATGCCGACCGCGATGGGTTTGTTTCCGGTGAGGGGGCGGCGATCCTCGTCCTCGAATCCGCCGAGCATGCGATGTCACGTGGCGCGCACATCCTCGCCGAACTTGTCGGCTATGGCAGCGCGGCGGATGCGTACGACATGGTCCACCCCGCGCCGGAGGGTGAGGGGCTTGCGCGGGCGATGCATCTCACCTTGAAGGACGCCAATCTCTCGCCCGCGGACATTGGCTACATCAACGCGCATGGGACGTCCACACCACTCAATGATGCCCACGAGACGATGGCGCTCAAGCACGTCTTCGGCGAGTATGTGCCGCCCGTCAGCAGTACGAAGAGCATGACGGGCCATTTACTCGGCGCGGCGGGTTCGCTCGAAGCAGCATTCTCGATCTGCGCGCTACGCGATAACATGCTCCCGCCCACAATCAACTATGACACACCCGATCCGGAATGTGATCTGGACTACGTGCCGAACACGGCGCGACGCGTGGAAATCGCCTATGCGCTGTCGAATAATTCGGGTTTTGGGGGGCACAACACTGGCCTCATCTTTGGCCGGTTCGCTGAATAGGGAGGGTACAGCATGGGAAAAGACGCGAAAAAGGGAAACTTGACGCTCGTACCGGACGCGCCGTCCGAGGCGGAGGAAATTGACGCGGAAACCGAGGGTAGCGACGAGGCCGAGATCGAACCCGTCGCGCCGTGGTCAACATGGCTGGACGGCAACCGGCAGACGCTGAAGGCGCTTCATAGCGACATGCAGTTTCTCATTAAGGGTGTGCCGTCCGCCGGGCTGAATTGGCAGCCGGGCACGAACACGAACTCACTGTGGGCCTTGACGCTCCATACACTGGGAACGACGCTGCACCTACTCGCCACCGCCGCCGACATCGAACCGCGCTGGCAGGCATGGCAACGCGCGACCGAATTGGCGGCATCCGGCGATGACCCCGGCCTCTTGCTCGCGGCAATCCGCAATATGGACGATTTCCTCGACAAGGTCTTCTCGGTACTCGAAGAAGAGTCACCAGAGGTGGAGCGGGACTGGCTCGGCAAGCCGAAACCCGTCAGTTACCTTGTCGCGCACGCCGTTGAGCATGCCGGTCGTCATGTCGGGCACATGGAATTGACACGGCAACTGTGGGATCAGCGAGCGAAGCGAGGCCGGTAGCAGTGGCGGCGGACCGCTCCATATTGCCGGAGGACACGATGCCGCTGCTCGCGGGCGTCCTGATCGCGGACACGCTGCGCCATTCGTCCATGCATTGGGGGCACATGCAGATAAAGAGGCAACTCTGGGAGCACGCGCAGCCGGAGTTCGTCAGCACGTCTACGCTATGGTAAGTAAGCCAGGAGTCTGCACGATGACAGTCGTTCCGGTTCGTTAGCGCTGCGCGCAATCCCAAAACAAGCGATTTACGTTGTTGCCGACGCGGCAGATGATCGTGTTGTGCGTCGGCATGGGAAAGGACGAACCGTGATGAACGATGGACTCATTGATGCCTTCCGCCATAATGCCTGGGCGACGCGCCAGTTCCTCCTGCGCTGTCGCGAACTCACACCCGCCCAACTGGGAACAACGGTCATTGGCGTGTACGGAAATCCTGTTGCCACGCTCTGGCACATCGTCGCCTCCGAAGCGGGGTACTTTTTCCGCCTCTCGGACCAAGAATCTGATTGGGACAGGAGAGCGGTAGAGCCACCGGGTTTGGACGAATTGATGGCGCGGGCGGAGGAGATGGCTGCGCGGTGGGAAGCGTTCCTCGCGGTGCCATTCGATGCAGAGCGGCTGCTTGTGTACCAGTGGCATGATGGGACACGCAGGAATGTCCCGGCAGGTGTCGTGCTCGCCCAAGCGATCCATCACGGCAGTGATCACCGAAGCCAGGTCAACACCATCCTGACGGTGATCGGCGTGGAACCACTCAACGTTGGCCTGTGGGACTACGCGGAAGACACGAATCGCGCGATACCAGGCGCATAAAACAACGGAGCGCGACGAAGGATAATCGCCATGCTCACTCAATGCTCTGTCTCGCTGTCCACCGGCGACTACAGCATCGTTCAGAATTCCGTAGGAGGGCGGTTCGTAAATCGCCCTCCTCGAATAGTTTCCCAGTAGCTGCTGGCCGCTCCCTAGTCGAGATACCCGCGCAGTTTGCGGCTGTAGGACGGGTGGCGCAGTTTGCGGAGCGCTTTCGCTTCGATCTGGCGGATGCGCTCGCGGGTGATGCCGAATTCCTTACCGACTTCTTCGAGGGTGCGGAATCGCCCGTCTTCAAGGCCGAAGCGCAGGACGATGATGCGGCGCTCGCGTTCGGTCAACTTATGCAGCGCCTCACCAATCTGCGACTTCAGCAACTGCTGCGAGGCGAGTTCCAGCGGTGCGGGCGTCGAATCGTCCTCGATGAAATCCCCGAGGAACGCGTCGCCGTCCTGCCCAACCGGCGCTTCGAGCGAGACGGGATGGCGGGAGACTTCGAGCACCTGCCGGACTTTATCTTCCGGCAAGTCCATCGCGCTCGCGATCTCCTCGTGCGTCGGCTCGCGCTCGTAGATCTGCTGCAGGCGGTGGCTCATCTTCTTCACCCGGTTGATCGTCTCACCGACATGCACCGGAAGCCGGATCGTGCGGCTCTGATCGGAAATTGCCCGCGTGATCGCCTGGCGAATCCACCACGTCGCGTACGTGCTGAACTTGTAGCCGCGCGTGTAGTCGAACTTGTCCGTCGCCTTCATCAGACCGATATTGCCTTCCTGAATCAGATCCAAGAAGGAGAGGCCGCGGCCAACATACTTCTTCGCAACGCTGACGACGAGCCGCAAGTTCGCGCGGATGAGATGCTCGCGCGCATCCTCACCGTCCTTGCGGTCATATTCGAATTCCTCACGATCTTCGGGCGACAGGGTCAGATCGGACGCCAATCGCTCCTCGGCGGCGAGGCCGCGCTCCATACGCTTGGCGAGCCAGACCTCCTCCTGCATCGTCAGGAGGTCCGTCTCACCGATCTCCTGCAAATAGAGGCGCACGGAATCCGCCGCGATCTGCGCGGCTTGCTGGCTATCGAGGCGCTCATCGTCGGCGCGCTCGCTTTTCGTCTTTGCGGCGCGAACCGGTGGATCGGGCCGGACGATCGGCTCCTGCTCAACGATGTCGATCCCCTGCTCCAGCAACGTGGCAAAGAGCTCTTCCATACTGTCGAGATCGTTCTCAAAGTTCGGATATGCGGCGATGATCTCGTCCTGGAGGAGATAGCCCTTTTGCTTGCCCTTTTCGAGGAGCGTGACTGACATAAACGTTTCACCGCCTGTGGCACGATTGGGGTGGGCAGCGCGGAATGCCCGTTCCATCGAATGATCTTGCGCTACGTACGCATGTGAACCGATCGCAGGCCCACAGTTGCGATACACTGCCCTCGTTCCGCGATGCGTTTCACACCGCCGAAAGTGCACATGTACAACGGAATCGTACCACGGAAGGTGGAATATGTCGAGCATTTACGTGGCAGATTCGGTTGTGCCATCTATATAAGTATATCACCTGGGCGTCCTCGGCCCATTCGTTCAGTCACAATGCGTCTCGCGCCCGCGATGCGCGGTGTTTCACAGTTGCCTTGAGCGGAGCGCGCAGCGCGTTGGGCGTATTTTCTTAATGTGCAGGCGCGGTATCTTGACAGCGGCGCGTCCGTGCCGTAAGGTAATGCAGCGCTGCGGAGGCGTAGCTTAGTGGCTTAAAGCGCTGCCCTGTCAAGGCAGAGATCGCGGGTTCGAATCCCGTCGCTTCCGCCAAATCATTATCCGGGCCGCTAGCTCAATTGGCAGAGCAGCTGACTCTTAATCAGCGGGTTACAGGTTCAAGTCCTGTGCGGCTCACCACTCTTCCCTCAACGACAGCAAGGAAAAACCGCCCCGGCAATCGAGGCGGTTTTTGGTGTGTCCTGACCTTCGGCCTCATTGCCCGCCGATCCGGTGCGTTTCGGCAGGGTGAGGACGGCGCCCATCTCATCGCTGGCATCGCTTCTGCGTTGTTCCGCGCGTGGGCTGCGGCATTGATCCGTCCGCAGGCGCTCACGCTTTTGTTCGATATTGCGCCCCTGTGTTGTTGAGTGCAGGAACCTCGATGAGGAGACGACGATGAAATCAATCATGCGTTTTCGCAGTTTCGCCCGATTGCCGGGGCTTCTTCGCCTCGCGCTCAAACTCCTGCCCGATCCACGGGTCCCGACCCTCTCGAAAGCCCTTGCACTCGGCACAGTGGGGCTTATCCTCTCGCCGCTCGATCTGCCGAACTGGGTGCCGGTCGTCGGTCAGGGATTGGATGTCGTGCTGATCGTTGCGGTTCTGGATCGTTTCATCCGGTCTGCCCCGCCGGAAGTCGTACATGAGCATGCGGCAGCATTGGGCCGCTCGGTCGCCTAGGAAGGCGTCACAACGCCGGTCCTAGAACCAGTGCAGGAGCAGGCCGAGAATAAGAATCAGCAGGAGGATGGCGCCGAGAGACACCCCGCCACTGCGATAATAGGGCCGCCCCCATGACGCGGAGCCACCGTAGAAGCCGCCACCGGCAAAGAGGATAATGAGGATGATCAGGATCACGAGCAAGAGCATAGCAGGGTTTCCTTTCCTGGCGGTGGCGCGGCATTCGCCGTTCTCTCGGATACCGTCAACATGCGATCCGTTCCTTCATGGTAACACGTATACGATCGGAACGGAGCCTCATGGGAATCGGGGCTGAACGAAGAGGCGTTCTCGCCCCACCGGCATCCCTGTGATCGGGCGGACCGCTACGAGAGACCGAGAGTGAAGGCCGAGGAAGGTGATTGCGCGGTGAGCCGCGCTCACCAGAGAAGCGCCCTCGCTACCGCACCTTCCCCGCCAACCGCAGCGCCCACAGGCGCAGATCCGCCTCCGTTGCCCGTGCGAGAGACGCTACCGGCACCTGTGCCTGCCATACCGTCCCATCTGTCAGCATGACCCGCACCGCGAAGCATGCCGCCGCGCTACCGGGGGCGTCGAGTGTCACCGTCTGGCTCTTCACCACCGTCAGGTCGGTGATCGTCCGTTCAAGCCGCTCGCGCAGCAGCTCCTCGCCATCAGGCACGCGCTGCCACTCGCAGCCATCGAGCGGGGTGATTGGCCCCGTGGCCGGTGGTCGGATTACGCCTTCGATGACGCGCACCGCTTCATCGAGAAGGGGTGCGGTTACCCGGTGCACCTCCGCCTTCGTCCGCTCCCAATCGTCTTTCATTCGTTGCACCATGCGCGGGTCGAAGATGCCGAAGCTGTCCATGTGGCCCTCCATGTTCCTGATGCCGATTTGCCGTCGAGCCTCAGCGGTACGACGCAGGGCGTTCATGTGTGAAGATTCGCCTCAGTATAGCAGCGACCTGTGCCGGCGCGATGCCCACCATGCGGTCATGGCGCATTGAAGTCAATCGTCCCCAGCACCTGAGCGACCGCCTGATCAATCTGCCCATCTCGCGCCGGCATCCCAGCGAAGACCATCACGACCTGGTCGCACCCGACCTGCCCGACCCACAACGTCGCGTCAATCCGCTCCGCGCCGTTCGCCGTGTAATGGAACTGCCCGATATAACCGTCGTAGCCCGCCGCCTTCTGGGGGTGGGGGCGACCGGTGACGGTGGTGTCCGTAACCGCGGCGGGATTGAGCGGGCCACTCGATCCTACCGACGACCGGTGCGTGTAGGCATCGTATTCACGCTGCCATACCGCCGCCGTGACGGGGGCGCCGCCGGGTACGCGAAGCATATCGAGTCGGTCACCCGCTCCCTGGGGTACCGTGCCTGCGGAATAGCGCATCGCCTGGGGTGGAACGGGAAGATCATCCCACCACGGCATGCCGAAAAACCGGACATGCAAATCCGGGGCGACAGCCACGTATGATCCCGCGAGCGGCACGTACGCCGACGGCGGCGCGGCAGTCGCTGCCCTCCGCGCTGCCGCGGCATCCGTCGCGGGGGCGCAGGCACCCGTATTTCCCGCGCTCGCTCCGCTCGATACCGATCTGTCCGCTGCGGGGACTGAACCTCTCCCCACGCTCTGCGCCGCCCCAGTTGGGTGGGAGAAGGGAAGATCGTAACGCTGGAGGAGCCACCACGAGCCGCCCGCGATGACGCCCACGATGGCCGTGATGATGACGAACGTGGCGACCACCGCTCGAATCCCTTTCCATCGGGCGGGAGGTGCCGCCGCGGTTGTCCCTGCCCCCTTCATCCTCCGGGCGGCCACGCGAACGCCTCGGCGCGGCGGGCGCTCCACCGCGGATGCGTGAGTGCCGGGGCGCTTGGTCATGGGCAGCGGGAACGATCTGGCCGGCCGCCCGATTTCGTCCAGCATGCCCGCGGACCGCTCCGCGCCCCCAAGCGTGTCGCGCCAACGCTCCGGCGTTGGCCGCCGTGACGGCTGACGATGCCCTTCGATAAAGCAGCGCCGCATGAGTGCGGCGACATCGGGCGGGAGGGTCGCGAGCAGTGCGGCGTTCAGGGGCGGCTCGATGGGGCAGACCGGTTTGTCGGCATAGGGGAAGCACCCGCGGCGGATTTTCTCGCCGACCGAGGGCGGTTCGCCCGACCCCGTCCATGTACCGGCGAAGGGGTGCCGCCCCTCCATCAGTAGCTGAAAGATCAGCACGCCAAGCCCGAAGCGGTCGGCCTCCGGTTGCCGCATCTCTTGCCTGAAGATCTTTCCTTGTAACTCCGGCGCGGTATATTCCAGCTTCCCAACCGGGCAGGGATAGGTGACAACACTCCCATTGCGGGTTGCCTGGACCTGGAAGGAGTCGCAGTCAATGAAGCTCACGAGCGCGGACGGGCTGACGAGGATGTTGCTCTCGTTGACATCTCCAACGACATAGCCTGCCTGATGGAGCGTGGCGAGGACGGCGGCGAGGTTGCGGGCGGTGCGAAAGAGATACCGGCGGTCGAAGTCTGGCAGCACGCTGGCCCGCAGGCGCGGGTTGAAGACTTCCAGAAGCGGTACCGCCCGCGCGACGTGAGGCATCAAAAAGCCAATCGGTGACGTAGTATTCCCCGTGCCGTAGAGCAGTTCAGACGGCCAGGCGAGGTTGACATGTCCGTCTATTCCCTCGCGCTCTCCGGGTGGTCGGGCGACCATGCGGGCGAGTTTTTCCCCGGCCTCACGCGTCGGAGCGGTGTAGATTTTCGCGATCAGTCCGGTCTGCCCCGTTACGGCAAAGACGTCGCCCTCACCACCGCCACCGATCCTGCGGCCGAGGGGGACAGGTCGGTTGCGCGAGTCGCGGACAATCATGCGGATTTACCTGGTCTGCGGTGCCTCCGTGGGCGCCGCAGGCGTACGCTCCTCACGCGGGGCAATCACCGCACGCGCCGCGATCACGAGCGTCTTGTCGTCGTCGGTGCGTTCCGTGACCCGCGCGGAACTGAGGAAGCGGGCTAATTCGTCGCCGGCTGTCGCGAGGTCGGCGGTCTCATCCAGGAATGCGAAGAGGGGGCGGAAGAAGGGAGCGTGCGGCTCATGGGAGGGTAAACGCACGACGAGTCGGAGCATCCCATCCGTCGTGACGGCGACCGTGCGGGCGGTCATCGGAATGGCGGCAATCGTCGCATCCTCCACCGCCTGCGGCGATGTCAGGAGCGCCACTTCGTTGGCGTACTCCCCCCGCTGTGGGGTAGCCGCGAGAATGAGGCCGTCCGCGCCCTCCGCGACCGCGATACCGTCGCCCACTTGACCGACCGCGAGGGTATCGTCCGTAGCCACCACAACGGTCAGGGTCGCGGCATAGTCGCGAAGTGGTTGCCGCGCGCCCGCTGCGTGCGCAACGAGAGCGGCGCGTGCGGCGTCAAGTGTCCGTTGTATCACCTCATGCCACCCGTGCTCATTATCGGGGATGTCACCCCGTAACGCGCCATCGAGATATGCCCCGGCGGCATCAACGGCAAGATGCGCGCCCTCCTCGGCACAGGTGGCGCTCCCCGCCCCGTCCGCGACGGCGATCACGAGGCAGCCATTTGGGAGGACTTTCCAACGATGGGCGTCCTGGCACCCGATACCCGCTCGTTCGTGCGCGGTACCCGCGACGGAAGCCCCCGCGACCCGCCATCCGGTGTCGCGCAGCGTCTCATCGGCTGGCGGATTCAATGCGATGTGTCCGCGACGGCCCAGCCAACTGCGGGGAGGGGCGCCTGGTCACCGGGGCGCGACTGGGCAACCGATTGGAGGCTCTTGGAGAGCCACTGGAAGAGTTCGTGGAAGGCAAGCCCCTTCAGCCGTACCGGTTGGCGTTCCGACGAGAATCGCGCGAGCTTGCTGAGATCGGCGCCCTCAACACCGACGACGTAGAAGGAGACGCCCTTGCGCCGCTCCTCCTCCTGGACCTCATCGGCCGCGGCTTCCCAGGCGAAGTCAGTCGGGTTGCCGTCGGTGATGAGGAAGACCCAGGGCCGGAAGTAATCGAGGCCATGTTGGCGGTAGAGTTCCTTGCGCTGCCGCACAAGCGTCAGCCCCTGCCGGACTGCTTCACCCATCGGCGTCTCACCCTTCGCTTCAAGGGTCGGTGGGGCGAAGTCCAGAGCGCCGGCGAAGGCATCCGTCGCGTTGAAGGGGACCTCGCGCCCCTCACCGCCACGGACATCGAGCGCACGGGCACGCCCACCGAACGCGATGACGGCCAGTTCGACCCGGAGCGAGGCGAGTTTGTCCTCTTTGAGGGTGCGGGCAAGATCGCGCATGCCGGCGTTCAACTCGTCAATCGGCGCGCCTTGCATTGACCCGGATGTGTCGAGAAGCAGCACCACGGCACACCGCGGTTCGGGGTTCTCCGCGAACTCCGTCTCTGCCAACCGATCGCTCGATGCCACATTGCCCTCCTCACGTCGTTGTCGTCCGGTCATCGCCCTCCCGCCGCTGGAGATCATACCGTGTCCGGGCAGCCGCGCGTAGTGGGGTTATGCATATCCCGCCGACCCCTATGAAGAGCGCACCACGCAGACGAGCGAAAAAAGGCGGCAGCTGGGGAGCTGCCGCCGGAGAAAAGGGGAGGAGGAAGAAGTAATCGTCACTGGTAGGGAGAAATGGCGGGACATGAGCGATTGGTGGCTCCGGCTGTGTGGCAGGTGGGTGCGGCATCCTTTCATTCGACCGTCACCGTCAATCGCCCTGGCCCCGTCGAGGTTCAGTATCGCGCGCGTGGATGAGAGGTATCTGAGTTGAACCTGAAATCGTGCTTAATATCTTTGTGGATGACGGACGACTACTCGCGCATGGCTGGAGGCTGAGGAGACGGTCTCTCGGCCTCCGCGGACTGCGGTCGTGCGTGCCGCGGCCGCGCTTCCACAATGCGTGGCAGGACGAGGTGGAGCGCGACACCGAACCCCGCCCACCGTGACGCTTCCACACCTAGCAGGAGGGTTTCGCGCAGGTGCGTCCAATGCACCGGATGACCTTCCGCGACCGGATAGACCACCAGCACGGTCAGCAGCAGCGGCACGATGGCGAGCAGTGCCGTGCGAGCCGCGAACGGCACGCCGCGTCGAATGAGCCGGTCGTCCACCATCGCAATGCCGCAAGCGGTGAGCACGAAAAGCGGCCAGCCAAGCAGCAGCCGCCACCCACTTCCCACGCCCGTCGCCGCGAGCGGCGATGCCCCGCTCAGGAGATGATTGGTCCAGCGAATGATGTCAATGACGCCATTCGCGGTCAGGATTCCCGCCAGCCCCGCGAAACCCCCTGCCAGCAGCGCGACACCCCTCGCCTCATGAATGGTGCGGGGGGCGGACGGAATCCGTGCCGCCAGCCGATGTGCCGCAACCAGCAGGACGATCAGGACGCCGAAGGAGACCAGTGCGCCGACGGGCAGCGTAATGCGCTCGAACAGAGTGAGTGCGAAAGGGCCAACCAGATACCCCGTCATCGTCAGCGCGCCGATATACCCCAGGACGCCGAGAGCAAAGGCGGGCAGGAAGAGGCGGAATGGCATATCGAGTACGCCTGCCGCGATCGGGACGACGATGCAGACACCGGGAATGATCCGCCCCACAGCGACCGCCCAGAAACCGTAATGACGAATCTGGCGCTCGGCGCGGTCGAGCATCTCCGCTCGGAGGTGAAGATACCGCCCGTAGCGGAGCACGAGCGGTCGTCCGACGCGTCGGCAGGCAGCGTACAAGCAACTCCCACCGAGGAGGGCGGCGATCTCCTGCACGAGTAAGACAAACCAGAGCGGGTAGATACCCTGCGCCGCTTGCACCCCGGCAAGGAGCATCATCAGCTCGCCCGGGAGGGGGCTGGGAAAGCCCAACTCCTCGAAGAATACGATGAAGGCGATGACGGGCAGCGCGTGCGCGTGTAGGAGCGCGTGAAGATTGTGCCCCAGAACGAACCCCATGGTCGCCTGACTATCCCTGCGGCGGTATCGTGCCCGTTCGTGCCGGGGGCGTCGAAACCGGCAGGGCCGGCGCGCCAGCCCCACCTGGTGGCGCGCCGGGCGCCGGGGTCGCGGTGAAGACCGGGATCGCGGCGGGGCGCGACGCGGCAGGTGCAGCCGCCGGTGTCGGCACCGCCTGAATGGTCACGGCCTGCGAGCGTTTCGTCACCTTGCCGTGATTCGTCGCGTTCAGGCTGAAGGTCGTCTGTTCGGTCACACGAATCGTACGCTGCCCTTCGAGTTCGACCGTTTCATCCATCCCCGTGGACGAGAGCAGTTCGACGCTCTCCGCGTTGCCAACCTTCCAGCGGACGGTGACGGAATCCCCCGGCTTGACGACTTGCGGCGTCACGTCCCAGACAGAAACATCGGGCGCGACAGGCTCGACCGTCGGCACCGGGGTCGCCGCGACTGCATTGACCGCGATCTGCTTCTCGGTCGTCTTCAGGAAGCCATGCGCGACGAGGGTGAGGGCCGAGCCATTCGGTAGCCCTTTCGGGAAGACGTGATTCCCGGTTTTCGGGTCAAGCCCCTTGAGCAGGGGGCGTATATCCACGCTGCTTGTATGGCTGACTTTCCACGTCAGGATCACCGGCTGCCCCGCGACGGGCTGCTGGGGCTGAATGGTGACGGAATCAATCGTCGGGCCATTGAGCTGCCAGAGGAGAAGCAGCCCGATGACGAGGAAGACGGGAATAAAGACCGTCCAGGGGGGGAGGATAGCCGGCTGCGACCACTCAGCGCGCGCGGGTGGTGCGGCATTGACCGCGCCGGAGGTCGCGCTGACGGTGAAGTAGCGGGAAATCGGTCGGCCAAAGATGTTCCGCGTGCCTCTGACGGTGAGACGTACGGAGGTGTAC
>JAICJW010000025.1 GCA_025928215.1 Chloroflexia bacterium
CCCCACAAATACCCGGGGGGGGGGCGGGCTTTCGCCGGCCCCAGCACCCGGCCGGCAAACCCCCGCCACCACCAATGTTTTGCTCACGGTGCCCATCTACCGAACAGTGAGGGGCGGCCAGGAAACCGCCCCCTTCATGCCGGTGCTATTTCGTGAACTGATAGCCCCGGAAGGCGTGCTGATCGCCGATATAGTTCCCATCCATCGGGTTGATCACCGCACCGGTCAGGTTTGGCTTGTGGACGTAGAACCACTCGCGGTTGTAGATCGGGCCGACCGCGCAGTCGGTATCCACGATGATCTTCTCCGCTTGATTGTAGAGCGAGAGGCGCTTCGCGTTATCCTGCTCGGTCGCCGCCTGCTGGAACAACTTATCAACCGCCGGGTTCGAGTAGTTGTACGAGTTGTTCCCGCCGTTCGTCCCGAAGAGTTCCGGCAGCCAGTCCTGCGGATCGGGGTAGTCCGCGCCCCATCCGCCGGTCGTCAGTTGATACTGCTTCTTGTCGGAGACGAGAGAAGCATAAACCTTCGATTCCTGCGGATCGAGTTGCAGTTCGACGCCGAGGTTCTGGCGCATCTGCGCCTGGATTGACTGCGCGATTGCCGGCCCGTCACCGGCGTTGACGAACGTCAATTTCGCGGTCAGGCTCTTCGGATCAATCTTGGCGTCGCTGAGGATCTTCTTCGCCTTCGTGGCGTCGAACTTGTATTGTTGGCCAATCGTCTCATCGTAGCCCGGCTCGCCCGGTGCGATCCAGGCGGTCGTCGGCTTGCCAATGCTCTTCAGGACATCGTTGATGAACGTCTGCCGGTCAATCGCCGTCGCGAACGCCTTGCGCACTTCCACCTTGTCGAATGGCGCCATCTTGCTATTGAAGGAGAGCGCAAAGGTGGTCAATTGCGGGCCGCGCAGGATCTGATTCTTGTACGACGGATCGCTCAACACCTGCTGCCGGTTACCGGTCGGCACACTGACGAGGTCAATCTCGTTGTTCTGGTATGCCGTCCAGATCTGGGCCGGGTCCTTGATGATCTTCGCCTCGACCTGCGTGAGGAAGGGCTTCTCGCCCGTGTAGTTCGGGTTCGGCTTGAAGATCAGGTTCTGGTTGCTGGTGAAGGTGTCAAGCACCCATGCGCCGTTCGTGACGTGGTTCTTCGGTGTCTGCCACCAGTTGTCGCCACCCTTTTCAATAACATCCTGCTTGAGCGGGATGAAGCCCCAGAGCGAGAGCACTTGCGTGAAGACGGGTTGCGCGCTGGCAAGCTTGAAGACGACGGTCGTATCGTCCGGCGCCGTGATGCCGAGTTTGTCCACCAGCGGTTGCAGTGTCTGCGCCGTGGGCGTCGCATTCGTGGTCGCGGCGTAGAGTTCCTTGTACCCGGCGATGTTCGACGCGAACGAAGCGTAGTTGGACGCCGTTATGGGGTTGATGAACCGCTTGGCCGCGTAGACATAATCCTTCGCCATGACGGGCGAGCCATCGGAGTATTTCTGGCCCGGTCGGAGCTTGACGGTGTAGGTCATGCCGTCCGAGGAAATGCCGCCGTTCTGCTGCGTCGGGATCGTCAACGCGGCGCGAGGAATGAGGTTACCCTTGTCATCGAAGGAGTAGAGGGAGTCGTAGAGGAGGTGAATGAAGGCAATGTCAGCCGCGTACTGCCCGACTGCCGGGTCGAGCGTCTTTGGATCACCCGACGCAACGATCCGCAGCGACTGGGTGGAGGCGAAGTTCGGCGACTTCGTGCCCTGCGGCGAGTAGACTGCCCCGCCGGTCGTCCCTGCGGTCGTTGAGGCGGCGGCAGTCGTTCCGGCAGGCGCGACGCTGCTGGCCGAAGACGCGGTACTGACCGCAACGGCGCTGCTTGCCGGGCGCGTCGCCGCTGCCGAACTGGCGGCAGTCGTCGGGCTGGTCGCGCTGCTCGCGCTCCCCGCAGTCGTGGCGGCGGTGGTGGGCTGGCTCGCCGGCGTATCTGTCGCCTTGGTGCCCCCACAGGCGGCGAGAATGGCGGCAGCCGCACTCCCCGCTATGCCGCCGATCATCGCGCGGCGACTCAACCGTTTGTTCAAGATACTATGTTCATGCTCCATGGACACTGCTCCTTTACTCTTCGGTGCGGTCTCGCAACCGCCCCCGAACGACCGCGAGCGCAATTGCCGCTCGCGCGATGGAAAGAGGATATACCACAAACAAGCGGCTATCCGTACCTCATTTGTGACCACAATACTTTCACATCACCTGTTATTCCGCGTTCGCCTCCTCTAACCGCTTTTCGCCATACCCGCATATCTCACATCATCGGACGGTCGCATCACGCTGTCAAGGAGAGCCGGGGCGCACCCCCGCAACGCCAATGAAAGAGAATCACTTCTATGGCCGTATAACCGTTGCACGAACGATGCCGACACTGACAGGCGGCGATATACTGCGGCATAATGGCGATCGGAAAGGTGGCAGGCGGCATGGAATCACAGTGCGCGGAAATCACCCCGACCCACGAGCGGATCAACGTCGGGCCGGTCGCGCTCCATGTCGCGCGGTGGCCGTCCGCCGGGCCTCCGCTCATGCTCCTGCCCGCGATGACGCAGACATGGGATGCGTGGCTGCCGGTCATTCCCGCGCTTGTGCAACACTTCTCCGTCGCCGCCGTGGACCTGCGCGGCCACGGTGCATCGGATCAGCCGGCGAGGGGTTACGACCTGTCCGATTACGCGGCGGACATCATCGCGCTGACGGAACAGCTCGGCTGGCGGCAACCACATGTCATCGGCCACTCGCTCGGCGGTTCCGTCGCGCGGATCACCGAGGCGCGGCAGCCGGGATGGGCGCGCCGCATCGTCATCGAGGATACCCCGCCTCGGTTGGATCGAGCCGATTCCCGTGTCGTCCTGCTGGCGAAGGGATATTTGAAGATGCTCGCCATGCCGGTGGAGGATGTGGAGGCGCACTTCCGGCGCGTCAATCATGGCTGGAGCGAGGCCCGGATTCGGGAGGCGGCGCGGGCCGCGCATGGCACCGCTCCGGGCGTTCTCAACGCCTACCTTGCGCAAGAAGAGCCGATCACGCTTGAGGCATCGGTCGCGGCGGTGCGCTGTCCGGTCTTGCTGGTCTATGGCGACACGGCCTCCGGCGGCTTCGTCTCCGACGCCGACGCCGCCCTCTATCTCGATCTGCTGCCGCATGGCCATGCGATTCAGATTCCGGGCGCGGGCCACAGCCTCCATGCCCGCAAACCGGACGCCTTCGTGCAGGCCGTCGTCCCATTCTTGCAAGAGGAAGATTGAACCACGAAAGCGCGAAGGTTCGCGTTCTTCGCGCCTTCGTGGTTCAATCGTTTGTCATACCGGATGAAGGAGGCTGAATGAATACGCAGGCGCGGATTGCCGATTGGGTGGAGCGGCGGACGTGGGCCGTCGTGGGGGCGAGCGATAACCGGGCGAAGTTCGGGAACCGGATTTATCGCGTGCTGCGCGAGCGCGGTTATACGGTCTATCCGGTTAATCCGACCCTCGCGACGGTGGAGGGTGATCCGGCATATCCCGATATCGCCTCGCTGCCCGATGGTGTCGCGGTGCTGGACATCGTCATTCCGCCGCCGCGCGTGCCGCCAGTGCTCGATCAGGCGAAGGCGGCGGGGATCACGCGCATCTGGTTGCAACCCGGCGCGGAATCGCCGGAGGTAATCGCCCATGCCGCGTCTCTCGGCCTGGAGGTTATTGCCGGAGGCCCGTGCGCGATGGTCGAGTCTCGTTCCTGGCCCCGCGCCGCCGATACCGCGTCGCAATGATCGTGCAATCCGCCCGCTGATGCCGCGTGGTACGATAGCGCTGAGCGGGCCGCCCTTTGCCCGCGCGTCTCCGGCGGGATAGATTGGCGCAGTGACACCACAGCCAGACATTTCGATCGTCATTGTCAGCCGCGACACGCGGGAATTATTGCGTGCTTGCCTCCGCTCGATCCGCGAGTACGGTGAGGGCTACGCGATTGAGACGATTGTCGTGGAGAGCGATTCGCACGACGGCACCGCCGCGATGGTGCATGCGGACTTTCCGGAGGTCATCTTGCTCGAACCGGGCGAGAATACCGGATTCGCGCGCGGGAACAATCTCGGCATCAGGCAGGGGCGCGGCGGGGCGATCCTGCTCCTCAATCCCGACACCGAACTGACCGCGGGCGCGCTTGCCGCGCTCCACGGCGCGCTCTTCGCTGATGCGACAATCGGTGTTGTCGGCCCGCTCCTCCGCTATCCTCATGGCGCCATCCAGCCGTCGCGCCGTCGCTTTCCGACGCTCACGACCGCGCTTGTCGAGAGCACCGTCGTCCAGGAGTGGTGGCCGAACCATCCTGCTCTCGCGCGGTATTACTGCACCGACGAATCTGATCGTGTGCCGGGGGATGTGGACTGGCTGGTCGGCGCGTGCCTGCTCGTACGGCGGGAGGTCTTCGCGGCCGTCGGATTGCTTGACGAGCGGCTCTTCCTCTACGCGGAGGAGCCGGAATGGTGCTGGCGGGTGCGGCGGGCGGGATGGCGCGTTCGCTATATACCCGAAGCCGAGGTGTGGCATCACGAAGGGACAAGTACCGGCCAAAATATCACCGTGCGGCAGCGCGCGTTTGCGGTAAGCAAGGCGCACCTGATGGGCGAACTGTACGGCCCCGTCGTCGGGTTGCTGACGCGCGGCGCGCTCGTGGCGGATCAGACGGTGCGGCTTCTCCGTGAGGCGGCGAAATGGTCGCTCGGCCACAAACGCGATCTCCGGGTCGCGCGCGTCCTGGCGGCATGCGCAACGCTCCGCGCGCTCCTTCTCCCGTCGGGTCGAGGTCGCTGACGATGGCGCCCCGTGTGCTGCTCATCTCCGCTGAGTATCCGCCGATGCCGGGCGGCGTCGGCGATTACACCGCGCTCCTCGCAGCGCATCTCGCGCAATCCGGGGCGATCGTCGGCGTGCTGACGACCGGAAGGGGGGCGGTGAGGCATGATGGGGATGTGACGGTGTACGCGAAAGTGCCATCATGGGGCTGGGAGATCAGAGATATTGCGCGCGGTATGCTGCGCTCTTTCCGGCCGGATATCGTGCATCTCCAGTACCAAACAGGTATGTACGGCATGCAGCCATCGGTTAACTTTCTGCCGGATCAGCTTGCGTGGTCCATCCCTGCGTTTTTCGCCGCACGGCGGGAACCGCTACGGGAATTTCGTTTCGTGACAACCTTCCACGACCTTCGCCATCCGTATCTCTTTCCAAAAGCCGGGCCGCTTCGCGCGTGCGTTACGCGGCATCTCGCTCGCGTGAGCGATGCCGCGATTGGCACAAATGCAGTAGATGTTGCCGTATTGCGGAGATGGGGGGCGAATTCGGCGCTCATTCCGATTGGCAGCAACATTCCCACGGCCTCCATTCGCGATGTGCGAATGATCCGGGCGCGGTATGACATTCCAGCCGACGCGGCGTTGCTGACAACGTTCGGGTTGCTGAATCACTCGAAGGGGATCGAAACGGTGATTGACGCGCTCGCGCTGCTCCGACAGGAGGGGATGGCCGCATATCTCTTGTTGATCGGCGCCGGGGCAGGTGCGAACGACTCGACGAATCGCGCGACAGCGGTCGCCATTGACGCGCAAAGTGACGCGGCGGGCCTCACCGCGTCCGTGCGGAAAACGGGCCAATTGGCCGCCGCCGATGTCGCGTCGGTGCTGGCGGCGGGCGATGTGTGCGTGCTGCCCTATCGCGATGGCGCGTCGCCCCGGCGAGGGAGCCTGCTCGCGGCACTCGCGCAGGGTATCCCGGTCATCACGACGACGCCCGTTCCCGGTGCATACGAAGGCTTGCCCGCCGTGCGGGATGGTGACGTCGCGCGGTGCGTGCCGCCGGGTGATGCGCGGGCCGTCGCGGACGCTGTGCGGGCGATCTGCCGGGATGAGGCCCTCGCGGCGCGCCTTCGCGCCGGTGCCGCCGCCTATGCGGCGCAATTCGCCTGGCCCACGATTGCCGCACAGACGCTCGCGCTGTATGACTCGCTTGGCGTAACGGCATCCGAGGGAGCAGCCGCGCCGGTCGTCGCATCGGGAGTTGAGCATTGATGGCGGTTGCCGCGCGACGGACGACGGTGGACGCGGGCTCGCCGCCCCACGCCGGCACCGGGTGGGAACGTTGGCGCGGTGAGGCGATTCCCCTGCTCCTGCTCGCGCTCCTCACGCTGCTCGGCGGCCTGATGCGCCGCTACCATCTCGGTCAGCAGGGTCTCTGGTTCGACGAAGCGGATCTCGTGATGCGTGCCCGGCAGCCGCTTGCGGAATTACTGCGAAACTTCATCAACCCGGGCGAGAACGGGCCACTCTACACGCTCGGTATGGCGTGCTGGATCAAGATGCTGGGGACATCGGAAGTCGCCGTCCGGTTGCCCGCAGCGATTGCCGGGACGCTCGCTATCCCCGCCCTGTACGGCCTCGGGCGCACGCTGCGCGGCTCCCGTCTCGGCCTGATTGCCGCCGCGCTCCTGACGATCTCACCCTACGCGCACTGGTACGCGCAGGACGCGAAGATGTACAGCCTGCTCATCCTGCTCACGATCGTGGCGACATGGATGCTGCTCCTTGCGATCCGTCGCGGCGGGGCGGCATGGATCGTGTACGGGATCGTCGCGGCGCTCTCATTGGGCATCCATGCCACATTTCTCCTTCTGCTTGCCGCGCATGCGGTGATTGCCGTCGTTCTCTGGCGGGCGGGATACGGCGAGCGGCCATCGGGGCGGCAGGCACGCTGGCTGGCGATCCTGATCGGCGTCGCCGCGCTTCCGTTGCTCATTTGGGGCGCGATCTTCGCCGTTCGGAATGGCCCGACCTGGCAGGTGCAGGCGACACCCTGGGCGATCGTGCAGCGGATGGTGGTTGAGTTCAGCGTCACGAATCGCGCCGCGAACGGCCTCCATCTATGGGGCGGCTGGCTATACGTCGTGTTGATCGTGCTTGGTATCGGCCTGATGTGGCGAGCAGAGGGCGGAACGCCATCCTCTCGCGGCCTCTCTCCCCGACGCGCGCTCTTTATCGTCGGGGCGATCACGGCGGTGCCGGGATTGCTGTTCATTATCCTCTCTATCCCGCGCGCGGTCTTTGAGCCGCGCTACTTAACCGTCGCGCTGCCGGGGTCCCTGCTCCTTGCCGCGCTTGGGATTGACGGGCTATTGCGCTGGCGGCCGACATGGGCGCTCGCCGTCGCGGCGGGCGTGGCGGTCTTGATCGTCGCATGGATACCGCTGCGGGACGTGAATTTCTCGACGGTGCCGCAGAAAGAGGATTGGCGCGAGGCGTATCGCCATCTCGCGGAGCACGCGCGCGCCGGGGATGGCGTCGTCATCTATCCGGGATACCTCCGCTCCACCTACGACTATTACGCGATGCAGTTCCCGGCGTTGCGGGCGCTCCCGGTCGCCACGCCGCCCTCGCTCGCGCAGGGAACGACGATCACCGATCGCGCGCTCAACGCCTTCTTCGCCGAGCGCACGCACGGCTGGGAGCGGGCATGGCTCGTGGAATCGCCGGAGCGGGCGCCGACGCAGGACCCGGAGGGGCGCATTCTCGGTTTCTATACGGATGGCATCGCGAACCTGCAACGCCCGCAGACGCTCTTCGCACAGCAGAAATACAATGGCGTCCTGCTCGATTGCTTCGTCTACGATGGGCCGTTCGGCGCGGATCGGCTGCCGCCGCACGTCATACCCGATGTGCATATGGGCACGACGGGCATCGGATTGTTCGGCGCCTCGCTCGAAACGCTGGGCGGCGAACATCCGGTCGCGCGTGGGGCATTCGCGCCGCTTCTCCTGCGCTGGATCACGCCGGATCATGCGATCCCCGATGATTACACGGTGCTTGTCCGGCTCGTTGACGCGACGGGCCGCGAAGTGGGCCGCTACGACATCCCGCCGCTGGATGGGCACTGGCCGACGAGTACCTGGCAGCCGAAAGACGATCCATACGATCCGCACGACCTTCATATCCCGCCCAATCTCGCGCCGGGGCAGTACCGTATCCTCGTCGGCATGGCGCCTGTCAGTGATCCGGCACACCCGCTGCCGATCTTCGCCCGCGATGGCACGCGCGTAGACACCGATGGATTGATCGCCGTCTTGCCGATCACGGTCATCTGAAACGACTACCCCGGAAAGACTTGCGGCGCAACGGCGACCGTGAGACAATACGTACGACGTGAACGTACACTCGAATTGCGTGAGGCTAGCGATTCGAGGCGGAAGTGACACATCATCGGGGGTGGCATGGCGTTCGCAACGAGATCGCGCCGCGCCGCACGGGCAGAACCGGTATGGACGGTCGTTCCGTTCGACGCGTGCGGCGCGTGCGTCGGGGAGATTCCGCCAGCCGTCGCCATCGAAACGCCGCACGATCGCGAAACATTGCTCGTCCTCTGCGCGGAAGCCGAACAGGCTGATCCGGACGCGGCGCGGCGCTGCCTGCTCGCGCTCGACGCGTTCCGTGCCGGATACGATGCGGCTGGCCCGCGCATGCTCACGAACGCACTGATCGCGGGGATGGAAGAGGCGAATCGTGCGCTTTACGAGCGGCATGCACCGCGCGGGATGCACCGGCCGGCCGGTATCGGGCTGGTGGCGCTCGTCGCGCGGGGCGCGGACGCCTATGTTATTCAGGCCGGGCCGGGTCAGGCGCTGATCGTCGGCGCGGAGGGGATTACCGCCTTGCCGCCGCTGGATAGTCACGGACAGCCCGCCTCCGCGCCGCTCGGCGGCCTGCCGATGATTGAGCCGGACCTCTTTCATATTGACGCGAGCGACGGATTGTTTGTCGCGCTGTGCATCTCCGCGCTCGGGCGCGTCTTGTCCCGCGAGGACGACAGCCCGCTGCTCGCGTGCGACGCGGCACATGCGGCGGAGTATCTCGTTTCTCTCGGCACCCGCTACCGGTTGCCGCAGGCGTACGGCGTCGTCTGCTCGACGATGGGCGGGGTCGCCCGGCAATCTGCCCTCCCGCGCGGGGATGATATGGCCGCGTGGTCCGTGCCCGATACCGGTGGCGACTCGTTTACCGAGTCCTGGCCGGCCGGGCTGCCGATTCCCGCGGAGCCAGCACGCCATTCGCGGTATGCCCCGGCGCCTGTGCCGCAAGGTGACGAGGGCGAGCCGCGCTGGGACTATCTCGGTGAGCGCGCGCGGTTATCCTCTCCCTCCTGGAACGACCCGCATCGCCCCCGGCGTGCCGGGCATCTCCCGCAATTGCCGCCGCGCCTCTGGGTGCTTGCCGGCGGCTTCCTGCTCGCGCTCGCACTTGCCGGGCTGATCGGCGTCGTTCATTCATTCGCGGCGCACCGCGCGAACAGCGCGACGATACACGAGCTGGACGGTATCGCGGCGGCGCGCGCGCAGGCGGTTGCACTCGGCGACCCGCAGGCGCAATACACCGCCCTGACAGCGGCGGCTGGGCAGTTGGAACGCGTGGCGGCGGAAGGTCGGCAAACAAAGCGGATAGCACAGGAGCGGCAGGCGCTGACGCAGGCGATTGATATGACGACGGGCGTCACACGCGTCACGCCGCGCCCGGTGGCCTCGTTGCCGCATTTGGACGGCGGGCCGGGCAACCATCGCCTTCTCCTCGCAGGCGACGACGGCACGCTCTATCTGTTCGACCGCGAAAAAAACGACTGGGGCGTGTACGCGGTCAACCCGGCGACACAGAAGACGGATCGCTTGTTCACGACGGGCAATGTGGCGAACAAAGTGCCGGCGGGTGATCTGCGCGGGCTGCTCTGGTTCGGTGGCCCGGCGACGACCGATCGCACGCGTCTCTTCGCGCGCACCGCGAATGGCGCGTGGGGCGAACTGCCGATCCCCGCCCTCGCGGAGAAACGCCCGACCGCGATAACCATGCTCAGCGATGGCCTCTATCTGCTCGATAACACGACGGGTGCGATCGTGCGCGTCCCGTTCGCCAATGGCAACGGCGCGCAACCCTGGACGACCGACGCGGCATCCGCCGAATTGAAGACGGCAGTGGACATGTCGAGCGACGGGCAGACGATCTGGGTCCTCCTCGGCGATGGCCGGGTGCGCGGCTTCGTTGGTGGTGCGCCGGCGCAACTGATTGCGGCCCCCGTCATCCCACCGCTGAAGGAACCGAGCGCGATTGCATCACCCGCGAGTAGCCCCTACCTGTACCTCGCGGATGGAGCGCAAGGGCGGATCGTGCGTATCCGGAAGGCGGATGGACGGATTGTGCAGGTCCTCCGCGCGGCGGACGGCGCGCCGCCGATCACACCGATACAGAGCCTGACGGTAGATGAGGCCAAAGGAACGCTCTGGTATGTCACCGCTGATGGAATTGTCACCGTGCCGTTGCCGCCCGTTCGCGGTGCATAACCGGCTTGACATAATCGGTGTGGTATGCTCGGTGCGCGTAGGAGCGTGGAGAACATGAATCACACTGCTACGTGGCCGCGAAAGGAAGATGTGTGGCGCAAGATCGCGTGAACAATCCCGATTGGGCTGACCATCCGTCGCTCGTCCAGGGCGATGCACCCGCACCAGCCGTGCCGCCACGCGCCCCATCGGTGCCCGCTCCGTTCGCCCATCAGGCCGAAGCGGATTTCTCGGAGCTCCTCGACTTCTATCGCATTCCGTGGCTCTATGAACCGACCTCGTTCGCGATTGAGTGGGATGGCGACGCCGTCACGGAGATGTTCACGCCGGATTTCTACCTGCCCGATCAAGACCTCTACGTCGAGCTCACGACGATGAAGCAGAGCCTGGTGACGAAAAAGAACCGCAAAGTGCGGCTCTTGCGGGAGTTATATCCCGAACTGCACATCAAATTGCTCTATCGCCGCGATTACCAGCAACTCGTCGCGCAATATGGCTACGGTGCGCTCGAAATTACCGAACTGCGGCCGGAGGACATTGACCGAATCCTCGTCAGCCCCGCCGAACTCCACGAGCGGGTTGTCGCGCTTGGCGAGCAGATTTCGCACGATTACGCGGATCGGACAGTGATTCTCGTCGGTGTCCTGAAGGGCGTCACCTTCTTCCTTGCGGACCTTGCCCGCACGATCACACGACCGCTGGCGATTGATTATCTGGCGGTAGCGGGATACGGGACGCCGGCGAAGGGGCGCTCGCGGCAGCCGGGCGCGGTGCGGATTATCAAGGACCTCGATGAGGAGATCGTCGGCCAGCATGTCATCCTTGTGGAGGATGTCGTCAACACCGGATTGTCGCTCGCCTATATTCTCAAACACCTGAAGGCGAAGAAGCCGGCGAGTATCGCGGTCGTCACGTTGCTCGATAAGGGAGACAAACGGCTCGTGGATGTGCCGCTCGATTATATCGGCTTCCCATGTCCGAACGAATTCGTGATTGGCTATGGGCTTGATTACCGCGAGCGGTACCGCAATCTCTCGTTCCTCTGCGTGTTGAAGCCGGAGGCGTATGAGCAGACCGCGCCGCTCAGGCCGCGCGAAGATGTGCTTATGAGCGAAACGGCACGCAAATAGCAAGAGCCCCAACGGGTCTTGGCTGAGGCTACCGCGATTACTGGCTCCTGCGCCGCCTGCCATCTCGTCCGGGACTTGCGTCTGCCGAAACGGCATTCGGTTGTGGATGATCCGTGGCACGTGCCGCGCAGCGGGAGCCCGCTTGCCTGCGCCATTTCCGCCAGTAACTCAGTGAACCGTCCGTAACTCCTTGGAACTCTTGCCATCTGTACGTTACACTCTGTACGGTCGCTTGTCAAGGGGTTTTGCGCGCAATTTCCGGAGAAATCAGATATTGCCTACAGACCGGGCGATCTGCGACTCACCATCGGGCGTGTGCGTGAACGGTCAGTCGGCCTCAACCCGGCGCGCGATCGTGATGATCTCCGGGCCGGCGCCGCTCGGTGGCTGTCCGGCCCAATCCCCGAATTGCTCCTCGATCGTCATGCCCGCGCCGGACACGAACGCGGAGAGCGACGCTGCGTCGAGGAAACGGAGCGCCCCGTGGCTGACCTCGGGATGATCCCAACCGGGGCTGGTGAATGTGCTGATGCTATGAATGATGTCTCCGACGACCGGCGTCTCTAGGCGGTACTCGCATCGCACGACGGCCCCGGTGGCATCGGTGACTTCGCCGCTGTAGCGCTCCGGCCAGCGCTCCCACGCGCGCACCAGCGGGTTGCGCGTCTCGAACGCGAAGCGGCCATGCTCGATGAGGGCCGACCGGATCGCGGTGAGCGCGACGCGTATCTCGTCGTCCGTGACGAACTCCTGGAAGGCATGACCGGTCATGATGACCAGGTCGAACTCCCGATCCCACCCGACCGATGAAAGGTCGCCGTGGACCCACTCGATGTCCGACCACCGGCGCGCCTGATTGAGCATGCCCACGGCGGGGTCAAGCCCGCAGAGTCGCCCGGTATGACCGGCTTCCCGCGCCAGGCGTAGCAGCATACCCGTCCCGCATCCCACATCGAGCACGGCCCGCGCGGACATCACGAGTGGCAGATAGAAGTTGAAGTCGTCCCGCTGCGGCGGCGGGCAAAACGCATCGTACAATGCGGCGAGACGATCCTCGGTGAACTTACGCTCGATCGCGATCATGCCGCTACTCTATCGCGCCCCGCGGAATCGTTCAATCTACAGCGGGGCCGCGCCGCCGTGTCGCCATGCCGCCGACGATGGACGCCCACGGATGCTCCATCCACGATGCGTCCGTTGGATCGTCAACAAAAAGAGGCCGCCCGAAGGCGGCCTCTAGGGTGCTGAAGGAATCTTATCCGAGGCGGCGGGCGGTGTAGTACTTCGGCCCGTAGTAGCCGCCGTTGATGTCGCTGACGACGACGCCCGTACCTTCGTTCTCCGCGTGGACGAACCGGCCACCACCGATGTAGATCCCCGCATGCGAGAGACCGGCAGTGTAGGTATTGGCGAAAAAGACGAGATCGCCCGGTTGCAGATTCTCTTTCGCGACGTATTGCCCGGAGGATGCCTGCTGCCCGATGGAGTGCGTGATGCTCTGTCCGGCGGCCTTCTGCGCGATATACATGACGAAGCCGGAGCAATCGAAGCCGCTCGGCGATGCACCCGCCCAGACGTACGGGTAGCCGACATATTTCATCGCTTCCGCGACGATCTTGCCGCCGAGCGAGGTCGCGGTCGCAGGAGCGGACTGCGGCGCGGGGGCCGCACTCGTGGATTGATCCGTTTTGCTGGCCGTCGGTGGCGCAGGGAGCGGCGTCTTCTTCGTGATCGCGTCGTCCGTCTTCGTCAGGTACGGGCCGACGACGAACCCCTTCGTGCCATCGAAGGAGACGGGGACCCAACTATTGCCCTTTGTGTCGGTCGTTACTTTCCCCGCGACGGTCACTACCGTGCCCTCTTCGAGGATGGTCAACACATCAGCGCTATAGCCGGAATCGTCTCGCATGCGGACGCCCGCGCCGTCCGTGTTCGTTACCTTGACGCGGTCGCCATCCTTGACATCCGGCGCTTTCATGACGGAGACATCGGTCGTCTTCGTCGTCGTATCGGTCGGCGTCGCCGCAGGGGCGGGGCCATCGGTCGGGACGAGATAGGTGCCCATCAGGTAGCCGTGCTTCCCGGCATGATTGACGTGATACCAGGGCGTCCCGTCCTGGCTGAACTTCGGGCCTTCAACGATGAGAACAATCGCGCCTTCCGGCACCATGCCAATCACATTCGCGTTCGTGTCGGTATTGTCTCGCAGACGAACCCCGCTGCCATCGGTGAAGGTAACGGCGGCGTAACTTGTCAGTTTGCGTGCGGCGATGAAATCGGCGTCAACCCAACCGCTCTGTCCGGAGTACTGCACCTGATACCAGCTGACGCCGTCCGCATCGCGCGGCCCGTTGGTAACGAGGACGATCGCGCCTTCAGAGAGCATCGTGAGCACGGACGCATTCTTGGAGGCATCGGACCGTAGGCGAACGGCATCGCCGCCCGTATTCGCAATCACAGCGGTCTGCCCGCCGGGGAAAATCACCGCGCCCACAGACGACGCGAAAAGATACGATGTCATGGCACTGGCGGAAACGATGGCGGTGCGACGTAGAAAGCCGCGGCGTGTGAGCCGATCGGTCAAAACGGAACCCCTCCCAAATAGGCGGCGCGTGGCAATGCGCCGTCCCATTTTCTCCCCTGGCCCTCAGGCCGCACGAACGGATACGCCTCATCGTTGGCTTTTCGGCTCTCCCCAGGGCCGATAAAGCAAACCCCACTACAACGAAACAAGTGACCGTGCGCGTAGCCCGGGGAACAGCCAAGAAGAGAGAAGTCCCCGGTTCTGGTTGCCACCCTACACCCCGAATTTGGATGTGTCAACCCCTGTTGCACTCCCTGAAAAATCCACGAACGGACGCACTTTCCCGCTTGGGGCGATCCCTCCGAGTACCCTGTTTACCGGGCGGACAAGTACGCGGCGAGTGCGCTACGCACGAAGGTTTCGGCCTCGTCGCGTGTCTCCACATCGCCATCCAGGCGCGCGTCCCGGAGCGCGCCGAGGATGTCCCGATATACCGGGCCGGGCGGGACGCCGAGTTCTTTGAGGAAGGTCCCGAAGGAGCGCCCCTCGTGCATTTCTTGCCAACGGACGTGGCGAAGCCGTTCATAAAATGCCACGGCGTTTTTGTGAGCGGGATCACCATAGAGCACGGCGAGCGCTTCGTGTTCGCCGATCTGTTCCAGAATCGGTCGAATCGTCGAAAGACGCGGGGCGATTGCAATCGCCCCGCGCTCTTTCCAGACGCGAACGAGCCCGCGAATGCGAACGTGCATCGCTCCCACGGGTATATCTTTCAGAAGCCGTTCTACGGCTGCGTCGTCCTGCCGACAAACGAAGAGCGCGCAGGCGGCCCAGAGTCTCGGGGCGACAAGTGGGAGGCGCGCCGTAACCCAGTCATCCCAGATGAGAGCCTCCGAGGTCGCGCGGAGTAACCCGAATGCGTCGAATGCGGTAAAGCAGGCAACGGGATCGGGTTCGCGGATTGCCAGATCGAGTTCGTGTCGCTTTCGATCCGCTGAAATCGTTGCCAGCGCGCCGTCCGCAACCGCCGCCCGCATCAGTGCCGCCGTGTGTGGTTCGACCGTGAAGCCGAAGCGCGCGGCATAGCGTGCCACGCGATAGAGGCGCGTCGGATCGTCGCGGAATGTGGCATCGTGCAGGACGCGGATCGTGCCCGCGCGGAGATCGGCCAGCCCGCCGGTCGGATCGAGCGGCCTACCGAAGCCATGCGGCGTAATCGGCAGGGCCATTGCGTTGATCGTGACATCGCGGCGATGCAAGTCCGCGTCAATGCTGGCGGGAAACGCCACGGTCGGCAATGCGCCGGGGCGCGGATAGGTTTCCGTGCGGGCCGTCGCAAGGTCAATCTTCGTATCGTCATCGCGTGCACGGACCGTCGCAGTGCCGAAATCGGTCGTCTTCGTGACTGCCGCGCTCGCGGTCTCCGCGAAGCGCCGCGCGACCTGGCGGGCATCGGTGGTCGTGACGACATCAAGATCATGGAGGCGCGTCTCTCCGTGCAGCAGATCACGAACCGGGCCGCCGACGAGCAATGCCTCGCCGCCCTCCGCCTCGGCGCTCGCCGCGAGACGCGATAAGAGGGCGCGTCGCGGCGCGCTGAGCGCTCCCCAGAGGATGGCTGGATCGGGATTGTCCGGTCGTTGTACCGCCATCGCGTTTCGTCTCCTTCACCGTTCGCGGGCGCATGGTATCATTTTCGGCATGAATACTGGCAGCCCCACAGATATTGCCGCCCCGTCCCGCACCGTGGAAAGTCGTTCTCCCGCGGAGACGACCGCGCTTGGCGAGCGCGTCGGTCGAGCCATCCGGCCGGGCGATGTGCTGCTGCTGCGCGGCGATCTGGGCGCGGGGAAGACACAGCTCGCGCGCGGCGTGGCGGCAGGCCTCGGCATCCCCGGCCCGATCCCATCGCCGACCTTCACACTCGTCAATGAATACAACGGGTGGAATGCGAGGGGCACGATGGTGCCGCTGGCGCATATTGATCTCTACCGGCTTGGTGAGGGCGGCGGCCTTGATTCGGTTGGCCTCGATGACTATTTCGGCGGCGATTGGGTCGTGCTTATCGAGTGGCCGGAGCGTGCCGTGGATGACGGCTTCGTGCCGGAATCGTACCTCGATGTCGCGATTGCGGACGGGGGCGGTGAATCCCGAACGTTGGTCTTCACCGGCTTTGGCGATGCCGTACGACTGCTCGGCGCGCTCGATTGGGCGGCCTGATGGATAACCACGGAGGGCTGCTGCTCGCGCTCGATACGTCATCGGAGGCCATCGGCTTCGCGATTGCCGGGTGCGATCTGCTCCTCGCCGAAGCGATCTGGCGCGGGCAGCGGCAGGGGACGGCAACGCTGCTGGCGGAGGCGATGCGCGCGCTGGAAGCATTGGGTCATACGCAGGATGATCTTCGCGCCGTCGCCGTCGCGATCGGGCCGGGGTCATTCAGCGGTTTGCGTGTTGGTCTGGGCATCGCGAAGGGGCTGGCGCTGGGGCTGGATATTCCGATTGTCGGTTGCCCGACGCTGGCCGTCACCGTCGAGCCGTTCCGCAGTGCGCGGCGGCCGGTGTGCGCATTGATCGCGGCGGGCCGGGGCCGCTTCGCGTATGGGGTGTACGAGGAGCGGGACGGAATGATGCGTGAGGCGCTGCCGATGGCGCACGGCACGGGCGCGGCCATCGGCATGGCGCTTGCGGCCTATCCCGATGCAATCGTCTGTGGCGATCTGGACGGGGCGGCAGCAGAGGCGATCCGCGCCGCCGCTCCGGGCGTGACACTGCCACCGGCGAGCGTGCGCATTCGCCGACCGGGGGCATTGGCAGCATTGGCATGGCGGCGCATACTATTGGGGGAGTCCGACGACCTCGTCGCGCTCGAACCGGTCTATCTCCATACGATGGCGCCCGCGAGTGCGCCCCGCGCCACGAAAGGATAAGGCGCAGTGCCTTACGTGATTGAACCGATGACGATCGAGGACCTGTCCGAGGTTCATGCGGTCGAGGTGCAGTCCGTGCCGACGCCGTGGCCGATCAGCGCCTATCGGCGTGAGCTGAGCAACCCGCATGGCAACCATTATCTCGTCTGCCGCTGGCGGCCACCGGAAGGCACGATAGCCGAGCGTGCGGAGGAGCGGCAATCGCGCGGGCTTTTCCCGCTCTTTCACCGCAATCAGGAGCGTCTCGGCCCGCCGATGCACGCGCCGATCTGCGGATTCGCGGGGATGTGGGTGCAGGGCGACGAGGCGCATGTGACAATTATTGGCGTCGCGCCCGCGCATCGTGGTCGAGGGGTCGGCGAGTACATCTTCACGGCGCTCATTGACGAGGCGCTGCGCCGGAACGCGACGTGGATCACGCTTGAAGTGCGCGTCTCGAATTTGCGGGCGCAAAATCTCTACGCGAAGTACGGCTTCAGCGTGCAGGGCACCCGCCGCCGTTACTACAGCGACGACGGCGAAGACGCCTACGTGATGGCCTCGCCCCCCGCGAATACCGCCGCCTATCACGAGCACTATCGTGCGCTCCGGCAGACCAATCATGCCCGGATCGCCGATTACTATGACTCGCTTGCGGGCGCGGCGGACCCACGCTCCTATTCGGATGGGCTGGCCCATGGATATCCTCGCGATTGAATCGTCGTGCGACGAAACGGCGGCAGCGATCATCAGCGGCGGACGGATCGTGCGGAGCAGCATCATCGCCTCGCAGAACGACCTCCACGCCCGCTATGGCGGCGTCGTGCCGGAACTCGCCTCGCGCCGCCATGTGACCGAAATCGTGCCCGTCGTGCGCGCCGCGCTCGATATGGCAGGCTGCACATTCGACGATCTCGACGCGCTCGCCGTGACGATGGGGCCGGGCCTCGCGGGGTCGCTGCTCGTCGGCGTCAATGTCGCCAAAAGCCTCGCGTACGCGCGGGCGCTGCCCTTGATCGGCGTCAATCACCTCGAAGGGCATCTCTACGCGAACTGGCTCATCCCGCCGGGAGCGACGGACGCGCCGGAGCCGCAATTCCCCGCTGTTGGGCTGATCGTCTCCGGTGGGCATACCTCGCTCGTCCTGATGACCGGACACGGCGCGTACCGGCTGCTCGGCAGCACACTCGACGATGCGGCGGGGGAGGCGTTCGATAAGGGGGCGCGGCTGCTCGGCCTCGGCTATCCGGGCGGCCCGGCAATTTCTCGCGTCGCCGCGACGGGGAATGCCGCACGCTTCCCCTTCGCCCACGCCCGCACGGACAATCCCGCCGACTTCTCCTTCAGCGGCATCAAGACCGCGCTGCTGCGCGCTGTTGCGCCCTACCGCCTGCCCGATGAACCGGCGGCGGAGCGGAGCGCGGCCACGCCATTCGTCACGCATCGCCCGATTCGTCTAAGGGAAGAGACGCCCGTCGCGGACCTCGCCGCCGGATATGAGGAAGCAATCGTCGCGATGCTCGTCGCGCCTGTCGCGCGTGCGGCCCGCGAGCATGGCGCAACATCCGTCCTGCTCGCCGGAGGGGTCGCCGCGAACCGGCTGCTGCGGGAGCGGCTTGCGTCGGCGGTTGACGTGCCGCTCTTTTGCCCGTCCCCGGTCTATTGCACGGACAACGCGGCGATGATCGGCGCCGCCGCCGACCGTCACATGCAGGCGGACGATTTCGCCGGCTGGGACCTCGATGTTCAGCCGTCACTGCGCTTAGTAGTCAGTAGCCAGTAGTCAGAAAGGTTGGTCTCGTTCTGACTACTGGCTACTCAGATGCGCGATCATCATCATGTGCTCGATGTTCGCCATGTGGAAGGGCGTGCTCATCGG
>JAICJW010000051.1 GCA_025928215.1 Chloroflexia bacterium
CCAGCGAGCCGTCGAGCGCCGCCGCGACCATCGCCCGCGTGTAGGCGATGGACATCCGGTTCCCGCCGCCGCCCGCCGGGCCGCCCGTCCAGCCCGTGTTGACGAGCCAGGCGTCCGCGCCGTGCCGGGCGATCCGCTCGCCGAGCAGTTGCGCGTAGAGCGTCGGCGGATGAACGATGAACGGCGCTCCGAAGCAGGTGCTGAAGGTCGCCTGTGGCGTGGTGACACCGCGCTCGGTGCCCGCGACTTTGGCGGTATAGCCGGAGAGGAAGTAATACTGCGCCTGCGCCGGGGTGAGCCGCGCGATGGGCGGCATCACCCCAAAGGCGTCCGCCGTCAGCATAATGAGGTTCTTCGGATGCCCGCCGACGCCAGAGACATCGGCATTCGCGATATGCGTGATCGGGTACGCGGCGCGGGTGTTCTCCGTCAGCGACGCATCATCGAGGTCGAGGCTGCGGGTGCGGCTGTCAATGGCGACATTCTCGAGGATCGTGCCGAAGCGGTGGGAAGCGGCGTAGATTTCCGGCTCGGCGGTGGGCGAGAGGTGAATCACCTTCGCGTAGCAGCCGCCCTCGATATTGAAGACGCCGTGATCGCTCCAGCCATGCTCATCGTCGCCGATCAGCATGCGGGCGGGGTCGGAGGAGAGCGTCGTCTTGCCCGTGCCGGAGAGGCCGAAGAAAATCGCCACATCGCCCCGCGGCCCATAGTTCGCCGAGCAATGCATCGAGAGAACATTCTGCAGGGGCAGCAGGTAATTGAGGATCGTGAAAATGCTCTTCTTCATCTCGCCCGCGTATTCGGTGCCGCCGATCAGCACTTCCTTCGTGGCGAAGTTGAGGATGATGAACGTCTCCGAACGGGTGCCGTCCTCCTCGGGAATCGAGTGGAAATGGGGCGCACAGATGATCGTGAAATCGGGCATGAAGCCGGAGAGGTCCTCATCGAAAGCGGGGCGAATGAGGAGGTTGCGCATAAAGAGAGCATGCCACGCCAGTTCGGTGATGATGCGCACATTGAGCCGGTAGCGCGGATCGGCGCCCGCGTAGCAATCCTGGACGTAGAGATCGCGACCGCTCAGATAAGAGAGCATGCGGCGCTTGAGCGCGGCAAACTGCTCCTGCTCCAGCGGCTGGTTGACATCCCCCCACCAGATATTCGCCTCACTCCCCGGCTCGCGGACGAGGAACTTGTCCTTCGGGGAGCGACCGGTGTATTTGCCCGTGCGCACGACGACCGGGCCGTCATCGGCGATCACTCCACCGCGCCGCCGGACGATCTCCTCATAGAGGGCGGGCGTCGTCTGATTCCAGCCGACGCTCATCAGATTCTTGATGCCGTGATGATCGAGTCCGTGTTGCACGCCATCTCTACCCTGTCGCTGCATACACTTCCCTTCTTTCCTGCCGGTGGATGCGCGGGCGGCGATGGTCGCAGTGCCGACCCGTCCTCAGCATGATACCCGGTATTGTGTGGCTATTTGCGCGCGCTGTCTACCATAGCACGAACGCCTGCAATCATCGGAATCGCACGATGATTGCCATCGTGTATCATCAGGGCGATGATCGTGTGGACGCATCCGGGGAAAGGGACAGATCATGACGGCACCCGCGGTGGGCAACGTACTCGGTGTCAACGACACGCGCATCCCGGCGACGATCCTGACGGGATTTCTCGGCAGCGGCAAGACGACGCTCCTCAATCATATCCTTCGGGCGAACCCCGGCCTCAGAATCGCGATCATCGTCAATGAACTGGGCGAGATCGGCATTGATGGCGGGTTGATCGAGCAGACCGATCCCGGCGACATTGTCGAACTGACGGCCGGCTGTATCTGCTGCACGATTCGGGGCGACCTCCTGATTGGCCTGCGGCGCATCCTGCAGCGGGACGAGCCGCCGGAATACCTCATTATCGAGACGACGGGGATCGCCGATCCGTTGCCCGTCGCACAGACCTTCTTCATCCCCGGCCTGACGCAGATCGTCCGGCTGGACGGCATCGTCACGCTCGTAGACGCAGATCAGATCCGCGCGCACATCCCGGTGAGCGACATGGTGCCGACGCAGATCGAGTTCGCGAACATGCTCCTGCTCAATAAGGTAGATCTCGTCTCGCCGGACGATCTCGCGACAATTGAGGAGCAGTTGCGGAAACTGAACCCGTACGCGCCGATCCTGCGATGCAGCCACGGCAATGTGGACTTGCGCCTCCTGCTCGATGTCGGCGCATTTACGATGGACGATCGGTTTACGGCGGGCGCGGATCGCTGGCTCGCGGACGAAGCGGCGCACGATCACACCCATCACCATGGCCATCTGGACGATGAAGCGATCACCACCGTCTCGTATGTGACGCGCGCGCCCTTCGATGAGCAGCAGTTGGAGGCATTCTGGGGCGCATTGCCGGTGACCTGCTTCCGGGGGAAGGGTGTGCTGAATATCCAGGGATACGCGGAGCGGTGCGTCTTCCATCAAGTCGGCGCGCGTGTACTCATCGAGGCGCAGCGGCCCTGGCGCGCGGACGAAGAACGCGAGAGCCGCCTCGTCTTCATCGGCAAGGCGCTTGACAGCGACGCGATCTGTGCGAAACTACGCCAGTGCGCCGCGACCACGGCGCGAAAGTAACGAGTATCACGTAACAAGACTGCATGATCCCTCTTGTTACTTTTGACTTTCGACTTGTTACTTCTGTGAGGAGGAACGACGTGAAGGTATCCGCATCCGTTAAGAAGCGCAGCCCGGACGATATCGTCGTGCGGCGCAAGGGCAGAATCTATATCATCAACAAGCGCAACCCGAAGCACAAGCAGCGGCAAGGCTAATCAGCGTTTGACCGAAACGATGAGACGAAAAGGGAGGGGATTCTGCCCCCTCCCTTCTTCGCGTTCGCTCCCGGCGCTTCAGGCTGCGCGAGCGATACGGATGATGGCCGCGAGGCTGCGCTCGACATCATCCGCTGTCGTCGCCCACGAGGAGACACTGATCCGCATTGCCGTCCTTCCCTGCCAGACCGTGCCGCCGCACCAACACGTCCCCTCCGCCTGCACCGCCGCGATCACCCGCCGCGTCCGCTCCCCATCCCCGAACGCGACCAGCACCTGATTGAGTTCAACCGCGTTGAGAATCTCGTACCCTGCCGCCTGTAACCCGTCCGCGAACCGCGTCGCGTACCGACACGTACGTTCGATCAGGTCAGCGAGACCAGAGCGGCCAAGCGAGCGCAGTGCCGCCCAGATGTCCGCGGCGCGCGCCCGCCGCGACGATTCCGGCGTGTAATGGCTCGCCTCGCGCCCGTCGCCTTGCTGCAAATAAGCGGCGGTAAGGGTCATGGCAGCGCGCAGCATCTCCGGGTCGCGCACGAAGGCGAGGCCGCTGTCATACGGCACGTTCAGCCACTTGTGCGCGTCCGTCGCCCACGAGTCCGCCTCCCCCATCCCCGCGACGAGATGCGCCCGTGCCGGTGCCGCTGCCGCCCATAGCCCGAAGGCCCCATCCACATGCACCCAGGCACCCGCATCGTGCGCCCACGCACAGATTTCCTCTGCGGGATCGAACGCGCCGGTGTTGACGTTCCCGGCCTGAATGCAGACGATCGTTGGGCCGGAGAGAGGGGGCAGGGCGTCGGCACGCATCCGCCCCTGTCCATCCACCGGCACCGTGACGACGCGATTGCGGCCAAAACCAACAAGGCCCAATGCTTTGACGAGGCTCGCGTGCACCTCTTCACCGACGATGACGGTGACGGGGGGTGCCCCAAAGAGGCCGTCTGCCTCAACATCCCAGCCGACGCGAGCGAGAACCGCGTGACGCGCTGCCGCAAGGGCGGTGAAGTTCGCCATTGTCGCACCCGTCACGAAGCCGCCGCCGCACCCGGCAGGCAGATGCAGCGCGTCGCGCAGCCAATCGAGCGCGATCTCTTCCAGCGTGGCGACGACGGGCGACATGACGGCGAAGGCGCAGTTCTGATCCCACGCGCCCGCCAGCCAGTTCGCCGCGAGGGCGGCGGGCAGCGAGCCGCCCGTCACGAAGCCGAAATACCGCCCGCCCGCCGAGGCGACCGTCGCGGGGGAGCCGAGATCGTCGAGCAGGGTAAGAGTGTCGGCCGCATCCGCCGGCCCATCAGGGAATGGCCCCGCCAGCGCGGTGAGCCGCTGCACCGCGTCCATCGTCGGAGCGACGCGCCGATCTTCCAGCCCCGCGAGATATCGTGTCGCCCGTTCCGCTGTATCGCGCAGCAATTCTTCCATCCCATACTCCTTTCCTGAGACGAAGGGCGATCAATTCTTCTGCATCGCCGCGGAGGCGCTTGCGGCAAGCCTCACACCGGGGAAGCAGCAAGCCGAAAGTAACAAGTCAAAAGTAACAAGGGGGGCGATTCCTTGTCGGACGTACGCAGTTGAAACGATTTTCTTGGTGGTGGCGGGCTTTTCCCGCGAACTGCGTACCTTCTACCTTGTTACTTTTGACTTGCTCCTTTTTGACTTTCGCCACCATCTCAGCCGAGATTTTTGGCGAAGCCCGCGATTGTTGTGCCCCCCGCGACGCGGACACGCGGCAGTTGGAGAATGGTCCCGCTGTCCTGCGGGGCGCGGACCTTGCCGTCGTTCGTCGTGAAAGCGATCTGATAGCCCGCCCGCTTCGCATCCGCGAGTGTCGCGCCATCATATCGCCCGGAGGGGTAGACGAACGCCACGCAGGGGTGACCGAGATGCCGCTCGATCAGGTCTTTGCTCTGGGACAGCTCCGCCCACCGCTGCCCTGGCGACAGCCGGGTAAGGTCGGGATGCGATAGCGTGTGCGAGGCGATCTCGACCAGGCCACTGCGATCAAGTTCCCCGATCATATTCCAGTTCATGTAGGAGAGATCGCCCCGGTCGCCCTTGTCCGCGAAACTGGTGATTACCGCGCTGGACGACTTCAGGCCGTACTGCTTGAGCACCGGCCATGCCTTATCGTAGAAGTCGCGATAGCCATCATCAAATGTGAGGACAATTGGTTTCGTCGGGAGCGGCGCGGCCCGCGTGATCGCGGCGGTGAGTTCCGAGGGAAAGACGGCGTGATAGCCATTCTGAACGAGCCACGCCATCTGCGCCGCGAAATCCGTCGGGGGCACCGAGAGGCCATAGCCGAGCCGGTCACTGGCAACGGGGTTGATGCGAATATAGTGGTACATCAGCACGGGCACGCGGATCGTGCCATCCACTGGCTGCGCGTTTCCCGCCGCGTCCTGATCCGGCGTCGGCGTTGGACCGGACGGCGTCGAAGTCGGCGTCGGCGGAATGGCCGTGGCGGTCGGTACAGCGGGCGTGGACGTCATCGTCGGCAGGGGAAGCGGCGTCGCGCTCGGCTGCACCTCATCATTCGTAGCGGCCAAGCCACCGGCAATGAAGGCAGCGGGCGTCAGGGTGACAGGGTCAGTCGCGTTCCCCACGGCATCCGGCGAGGGGGAGAGGGCAGTCAGTTGTGCCGGTGGGGTAATCGGATCGGCGGGTTCATCCACCGCCTGTGTTGTTCGGGGAGACATCGCCGCGCTCGCGACGAAGAAAATCAGGATCAGCGCCGGGACGAGGCTGACCCAACGCGTGTGCAACCATGCCTTCGCAGGCCGGCGAACACCATGCTTCCCCTGTTCCATACCCCTCCCAAACTTCCCCACGGGCGGCATTCGTAACCGTACATCACCCGCTACCGCATCCGTTCTCCGCACCCATCGGCGTCCGCACGCCTCACACGCCGCTGTCTCCCATCTACATAAACGCTCGAAAGCCGCGTTAGTTACGGCATCCGAGAGAGGCAACCGGGAAGAACCACTTTTTCGCCGCTCAGGAAGGCCACAATACCGGGTAGGCTCCGCCACCAGGCCCGACGAGATGCCACGCGCTCGGCATTTCACCGACCGCGACTTCGATCAGCGCCGGTTCGTTCGCGGCGAACGCCTCGCCCAGCGCGCCACGCAATGCATCCGGCTCGCGGACGCGGGTACCACGGATGCCGAAGGAATCCGCGAGGGCGACGAAGTCCGGGTTGACGAGATCGGCAGCGATGACATGGCCCGCGAAGTCCTCCCGCTGCGTCCGTTTCACATTGCCGTACGCGTTATCGTTGAAGACGACCGCGACGACATTGAGATGCTGCTGCCGCATCGTTGCCAACTCCTGCACGTTATAGAGGAAGCCGCCATCACCCATCAGCGCGACAACCTTCTTGCCGGGGTTGCCGACCTGCGCGCCGAGCGCGGTCGCGAAGCCGGAACCGAGCGTCCCCTGATAACCGGGGCCAACGAAGGTGCGCGGTGCGTAGACCGGATAGCCGAGGGTTGCATAGAAAGAAACCTGTGTAAGGTCCGTGACGAGAATGCCGTCATCCGGCAACGCGGCGCGGATCGCGGCGCAATACGCGGTCTGGGGCTGAATTGCCGCCAGCCGCGCGGTCGCCGCCTCTTTCGCGGCGCGCAACGCTGCCTCGCGCGAGGGGCGGCGGGGCATGCCGTCGAGCAGATCGCGGAGCGCGGTGAGCGCGCCCTTCGCGTCACCGACAATGCCAATCGTTGGCTCCCCGTGACGTGTGATTTCGTCGGGGTCAATGTCTATGCGGATCACCTGTGCGCCCGGTGGCAATCCCCACGCGATCGCGGGCTGAAAGAAGCGCGTGCCGACCGCCAGCACAACATCGGCATGCGGCAGGAGATGCATGCCGGCGAGGCCGGTCTGCGCGAGATAGTGCCGGTCGGAGAGCGCGCCGCGTCCGTCGAGCGACATGACGACGGGCGCTTCGAGCAGCTCGGCGACGGCGCGCACCTCATCCCACGCCGCCGCGCTGAGCACGCCGCCGCCGCTGTAGATGAGCGGCCGCTCAGCGGTGCGCAGCAATGCTGCGGCCTGCCGCAGCAAATCGGGGTCGCCCGCGCTCCGCTCGGCGGTGGCCGGGTCGAGGAGCGTCACATCCTCCGTCATTTGCAGCATGTCCGCCGGAACTTCGATCCCGACGGGGCGCGGCCGCCCGGTACGCAACTGGCGGAATGCCTCACGCACGACACCGGGAACCGCCGCTGGCGTGTCCGCACGCCCCGCCCACTTGGTGAACGAAGCCATCACGTCGCGTTGATGATGTACTTCGTGCAGCATCCCATAGCGTTTATCAATCGTCGCGGCGGGGATCTGGCCCGCCACGCAGAGGACGGGCGATGAACAGCCGTAGGCAGTGGCGAGGGCGGCACCCGCATTGAGCAGGCCCGGCCCCGGCACGACCATGCAGGCGCCGATTCGCCCCGTCGTACGGGCGTATCCGTCGGCCATGTAGGCCGTCGCTTGCTCATGGCGTGTGTGATAGACGGCGATCCGGTCACGCTCCACATAGAGCGCGTCAAATGCCCAATCGAGTTGCACGCCGGGCAAGCCGAAGAGTGTCTCCACTCCTTCCCGCACGAGAGATTGGACAAGCGCTTGCCCACCCGTCAGCCGTGCCATTGCCGCTCCTTCGCTCATCCATCGCGAATACCGCTCGCGCATCGTGCCATTCCACCCATACGGTGTCAACGAGACGGAATTCAGAGAATCCAGTCGCGGCGGCGGGCGAAGGTGAGCAGCGCGGTCTCTTGTTCGGGGCTGCCGATCGCGCCGGGGGAAAGGGCGCGCAGTTCGGCGAGAGCGGCATCGGGCGTATTCCCGGCGCGGATGCGATGCGCCGCCAGCACCGTACCTGTCCGCCCCTGCCCCATCAAGCAATGAACAGCGACGGCATGATCGAGCGCCTGTTGACGGTCAATGAAGGCGAGGGCGTAGTGCAGTTGCGCGGCGCTTGGCGCGTGGAGATCGTCTATCGGAAGATGGAGCGAATCAAGCCCATATCGCGACAGCACATCGCGGTCGAGCGGCGTTTCAGTGAGCGAGAGCAGCGCGCCGATTCCTCGCGTGCGAAGCCACGCAACGTCTTCATCGAGCGCCGCCCGTACTCCCTCCATTGTCCGATCGGAGCGGTCACCCCGACGGCTACCGGGGCGCGGGCAACCGGCGAGCTGCCCTTCGATCAACCAGTAAAACCCCTGCATCATCCTGCTCCGCCATTCCGGCACGGGGCGATTCGCACCAATCCCGGCCCGTTTCACATCGCAGGGTACCCCGTACATGCATCGGGCGCATCCATCGAATGGCGAGGGATGCGCCCGGGTGTTTGCGGGGGTCGGCGGTCAGGAGGAGGTGTGCTCCTCATGATGGGCGCGGCCGGAACCACTCTTTTTGCCGCCGCCGTCCTCTTTATTGACGGTTGCCCACGCACGGCTCTCGGCTTCATCCTTCGAGACGCCCCGCTGCTCGTAACTCTCCTCGATATGCTCCGCCTGCCGCTTCTGCTTGTCGGTATAGGCGGACTTGTCACCTCGTGGCATCTGCCCTGCTCCTTTCCGGCCACGTCCCCTGTGGCCTCTCTGGAATATTCCTCCGCAAGTGACATACCAGAGGGAGGCAGCGTCATTGATGAGTGACCGGCTTTGCGCGCTATCCGCCGCTGCACAAAACGTTGCCCATCGGGCCAGTGTCTGGTATACTGAGGGGGTGTGAAACGCCGCGCATGCGCGGCGTGGATACCTTAACAATGTGGGGATGCGTGGTTTCGACAGGGTGCTAGGTCGAGTTGGTGCAGGCCGAGGTTGACCAGGCCTCGTTAAATAGGGTTAAGCCAGTAACTGGCACACCAGAACTTGCCCTCGCCGCCTAAGTAGCGACGACGTTCGCCCTCTCCTCGGCCCGGTGGGAGAGGTGTCGAGCGACATAATGCCGGGATGCCGCGAGCCGGATCGCCCGCTAGGGTTCGCGTAAGATTAGCAGGCTAGCGTCAGGCAACCCCGTCGGTGGGGGTGCCGGGGGCGAAATCAAAACGCCGACTACGCCTGGAGTGCCAGCCGGTTGAACATTTTGGACGGGGGTTCGACTCCCCCCATCTCCACCACTTTCTTTTCATGAGCGATCGCGCAACGTTCGATCTGCCCTGCTATGTCAGGGATTTTGTCGTTGCCGCCTCCTCGATAATCGTGATATGCTCCTTGCCGCCGTAGAAATCCCACCACGGCTTCGCACCTTTGGCGAGGACGGCATTGAGCATCTCGATATTCTGGACGCCCCGGTCTTCCAGCCAGGCGCGCAACGCCTTCGCGCCGTCTTTGCCGTAGATGGGGATACCGTCCTGCCACGTCGCGCGGCCACAGAGGACGCCGGAAAACGGCGTGCCTGCTTCGGCGGCGAGCGCGAGCGTCTCGCGGAAGACCTCGTCCGTCACGCCCGCGCTCAGATAAATGAACGGTATCTTCGTCGCCTTCGCCGCCGAGACGAAGTGCGCCTTCGCCTCCTCCCGGCTGTAGGCAACCTGTCCGTCCGTGTTCGCCTCCGTCCCCGCGACGTAGCGCATGTTGATCGGCACTTCCACCTTCAGCACATCCACGCCGTAGCGCGGCTGCGAGAACTCGCGCATGTACTTCGTTACCTTCTCCGGCTTGACCTTCGCGAAGGCGAAGCCCTTTTCGTCGCCGACGGTATCGCTGTAGGCGAGCGGTTCGAGGAAGAAGGGAATGTCGTTGGCGCGGCACTCCGCCCCGACGCGCTCGATGAAGGCATGCTTGATCGTGTTGATCGTCTCGTCGTCGTCGGGGTCATAGTAGAGGAGAATCTTGATGACGTTCGCGCCGACCTCCTTGAGCCGCCGCACCGACCATTCGGGCAGCAAATCCGGCAGGCGGCCCTTCACCGTCGCGTCGTACCCCGTCTCCTCGTAGGCGAGCAGAACGCCCGCGTTCTTCGCGCGTCGCCGCATCGCTTCCAGGCCGTATTCCGGGTCGAGCAGGATCGCGCTGGCGTACGGCGTCAGTACTTCGCTGACGATGGCCTTGAACTCGCTCAATTCCGCCGCGTCAACGTCATCCGTCCCCTTCGCCTTCGCTATCGCCTTCCGCAGCGAGCCGCGCTGATCCATCGCCGCCGCCGCGATCACTCCCCGATCATTGGCGACCGCGTTGATCCCGTCAAACTTCCCCCGCGTCATACGAACAGTCTCCCCAGCCGGTGTACTCACGTATGGCTCCTTTTTTCTTTCTTCTCTGTGCTCTCTGCGTTCTCTGCGTTCTCTGCGTTCATTCCGACTTGTGCGCCCGGTAGCGGCGGATGAGGGCATTGGTTGAACTGTCATGCGTCAGGTGCGGTTCGTCCGGCGATGCGAGTTCGGGGATGATGCGCTGGGCGAGCGCCTTGCCGAGTTCGACGCCCCACTGGTCGAAGGAGTTGATGTTCCAGATCGTCCCCTGTGTGAAGACGCTGTGCTCGTAGAGCGCGACGAGTGTGCCAAGCAATTCCGGCGTCAGCCGCTCCGCGAGGAGCGTATTCGAGGGGCGGTTGCCCTCGAACGTCCGATGCGGCACGAGCCAGTCCGGGTTTCCTTCCGCCTTCACCTGCTCCGGCGTCTTGCCGAAGGCGAGGGCTTCGGTCTGGGCGAAGACGTTGGCCATCAGCAGGTCGTGGTGGTCGCCGAGCGGGTTGAGGGTTTGGTAAAAGCCGATGAAATCACAGGGGATCAGGCGTGTTCCTTGATGAATCAGTTGGTAGAATGAGTGCTGGCCGTTCGTGCCCGGCTCGCCCCAGAAGATCGGGCTGGTTTCATAGTTCACGCGGTGGCCCTGAAGGTCCACCGACTTGCCGTTCGATTCCATCGTCAGTTGCTGTAAGTAGGCCGGGAAGCGCTTCAGATATTGCTCATACGGCAGGACCGCGACGGTCTGCGCGCCGAAGAAGTCGCTGTACCAGACGGTGAGCAGCCCCATCAGGACGGGCAGATTCCGGTCGAAGGGCGCGGCGCGAAAATGCTCGTCCATCGCGTGGAACCCGGCGAGCATGGCGCGGAAGTTGTCCGGGCCAATCGCAATCATCGTCGAGAGGCCGATGGCCGCGTCCATCGAGTACCGCCCGCCGACCCAGTCCCAGAAGCCGAACATATTCGCCGTGTCTATGCCGAACTTCTCCACCTCCTGGGTGTTCGTGGAGACGGCGACGAAGTGCCTGGCGATTGCCGCGTCATCGTGGAGGGTGGCGAGGCACCAGTCGCGCGCGCTGTGGGCGTTCGTCAACGTTTCCAGTGTCGTGAAGGTCTTGGAGGAGACGATAAAGAGCGTTTCGGCGGGATCGAGATCGCGCGTCGCCTCGACCATGTCGGTGCCGTCCACATTGGAGACGAAGCGGAAGGTCATCGCGCGGTCGCTGTAGTGCTTCAGTGCCTCGTAGGCCATCACGGGGCCGAGGTCGGAGCCGCCGATGCCGATGTTGATGACATTGCGGATGCGCTTGCCCGTATAGCCCGTCCACGCGCCACTCCGCACGCGCTCCGAGAACGCCGCCATCTTCTCCAGCACCGCGTGAACCTCGGGCACGACATTCTCGCCGTCCACCAGAATCGTCGCGTCGCGCGGGGCACGCAGGGCGGTATGCAGCACCGCGCGCCCCTCGGTGACGTTGATCTTCTCGCCGGAGAACATCGCGTCAATTCGCGCGCGCAATCCGGCGCTTTCGGCAAGCCGCAGGAGCAGTTGGATCGTCTCGTCCGTGACGCGATTTTTGGAGTAGTCGTAATAGATGCCGACGGCTTCCCGCGTCATCCGCTCGCCGCGCGTGGGATCGTCGGCGAAGAGGGTGCGGAGATGCACATCGCGCATCTTCTCATAATGTGCGTGCAGCGCCTGCCATTCCGGGCGCTGCGTCAGCGGTGTCGGGTTCGCGGTGGCGGTCATCGTCGCTTCCTCCTTCGGATGTATGTGATGGCCCGCATTACCGAGGGATGAGGAACGCGGGCAAATCGTATTCCAGCAAATCGCCGATGCGCTCGACGGTGATGTCCGCCGCCGGATATTTCGCGATCTCCTTCGCATCGTGCGCGTAGTGGCCCTGCTTCGGGAAAACGGTCGTCAGGCGGTCGCCCCAGATTTCCTTCACCGCCGCGAGGATGCGCACCTTGTCGTCTATCAATACATAGTGCTCCGCCGGGTAGCGCCGCTCGACATCATCCAGCTCGTGTTCCTTATGAATATAGATCAGCACGTCGCCGCCGACCGCCTCCCAGAGGGCGGAACGCTCGATTTTGCGCGGTTGGAAGACGACATCGCCGTCCGAGAGGATCACCGCCGGCCCCCCGGCGCGCACGCGCTCGATCACATCGAGCGCGTTGGGGAAGAGCCGGTTGGCGTAGGGGTAGTTGATGAGGAAGGAGGAGACGGTGAGCAGGTGCGGATCGCGCGGATACTCGCCGCGATAGCGCTGGAGCGCGCCGAGGTAATCGGCGTACCCCAGTTCGGCGCGCAACTCCTCGAAGATCGCCCAATAGCGCATGCTTCGGTCTATTCCAACTTCGCGTTCGAGATGCCGCCGCAGATCGGCCGTCACCCGGTCATTGTCGAGCAGCGTATTGTCCACATCGAAGAGGAAGACGACACGGTGCGGCGCGGTCATCACGTCGGCTCCGTCGTCGGGTTATGCCAGCCGCCGTCCGCCGCGATCAACTGCTCCGATTCCGTTGGCCCCCAGGTATCGGGGTCGTACTCATACACGGGCGTCGCGTTGCCGAGGATCGGGTCCACGACGCGCCACGCCGCCTCAATGGCATCCTCCCGCGCGAAGAGGGTTGGGTCGCCGCGCATCGCGTCGCCGAGCAGCCGTTCGTAGGGGGCCATCTCATTGCCGCCGGATTGGTGGCGGGCGATCAGTTCCACATCTTCACCGAACATCGCCTCGCCCGGCACCTTGACGCGCGCAGAGAGCGCCATGACAACATCGGGGCTGAGACGGAAGCGGAAATGATTCGGGTGGCCGGGAATCGTTTCCGTGAAGACCGTTTGCGGCGGGCGCTTTAACTCGACAATTACTTCGGTCGTCGTCACCGGCAGCCGTTTTCCGGCCCGAATGTAGAACGGCACGCCCGCCCATCGCCACATATCGAGATGGAGCCGGACGGCGGCGAAGGTCTCCACCTGCGAATCGGGCGCGACGCCCTCCGTCTGACGGTATCCCGCGTACTGCCCGCGCACGACATCCGACGGCGCGAGCGGGATCATCGCCTTAAAGACTTTGGTCGTCTCATCGCGGATCGCCTCGTGGCCGCCACCGATCGGCGGTTCCATGGCGAGAAGCGCGGTGACTTGCAGCATATGGTTCTGCACGACATCGCGGATCGCGCCTGTCTCCTCATAGAATGCGCCGCGGTCGGCGACGCCGAACTCCTCCGCCATCGTGATCTGCACGCTCTCGATATAGTGGCGATTCCAGATCGGCTCCAAAAAGGAGTTGGCGAAGCGGAAATAGAGCAGATTCTGCACCGGCTCCTTGCCGAGGTAGTGGTCAATACGGAAAATGCCCGACTCCGGGAAGGCGGAGAGCAGGACTTTGTTCAACTCCTCAGCGGAGGCGAGGTCATGCCCGAACGGTTTCTCGATCACCACCCGGCCATCCGTCGCGCAGCCGGATTTCGCCAGCCCCTCGATCACCGTCGCGAACATGCTCGGCGGGATGGCCAGGTAGTGCAGCGGATGCGTCGCGTTGCCGAGCGCCTTTCTCAGATTCTTGTACGTTGCCGGGTCGCCGTAGTCGCCGGAGACGTAGGTGAGCAGCGACAGCAGTTTGGCGAACGCCTCCTTGTTGATGCCGCCGTGCTGCGCGAGGCTGTCGTGGACGCGCGTCCGCAGTTGAGCGGCAGTCTGCTCGCGCCGTGCCACACCGATGACCGGCACATCGAGGTGCCCATGCCGGACCATCGCCTGCAAGGCCGGGAAAATCTGCTTGAAGGCGAGATCGCCCGTGGCGCCGAAGAAAACGAGTGCGTCGGTTCGGGGCGCGGCCACGGTTCACCCTCCCTTTTGGTCGGCTTCCTTCTCCAGATGGCCGCCGAATGCATAGCGCATCGCGGACTGCACCTTATTGGCATAGTCCGCCTCACCGCGCGAGGTGAAGCGCGCGAAGAGCGCCGTGCTGAGGACGGGCGCGGGCACGGACTCATCAATCGCCGCGCTGATCGTCCAGCGCCCCTCACCGGAATCGGAGACGCGCCCGCTAAATTTCTCCAGTTGCGGGCTTTCGAGGAGGGCACCGGCGGTGAGATCGAGCAACCATGAGGCAACGACGCTGCCCCGCCGCCAGAGTTCGGTGACTTCGCCGATATTAATGTCGTACTGGTAATATTCGGGATGCGGCAGCGGCGTCGTCTCCGCGTCCACGGTGCGCTGGGTCTTACCGACATTCGCGTGATGGAGAATATTGAGACCCTCGGCATACGCCGCCATCAAGCCATACTCGATGCCGTTGTGAACCATCTTGACGAAGTGGCCCGCGCCGTTCGGCCCGCAATGCAGATACCCTTCCTCGGCGGTGCCGGTGCCCTTCTTGCGGCCCGGCGTCGGCGGCGCGGCATCCGCGCCGGGAGCGAGCGACTTGAAGATCGGGTCGAGCCGCTTGACGGCCTCATCCTCGCCGCCGATCATCAGGCAGTAGCCGCGCTCCAACCCCCAGACGCCGCCGCTCGTGCCGCAGTCCACATAATGAATACCCTTCGGCTTCAGTTCGGCGGCGCGGCGGATGTCGTCGTGATAATAAGAGTTACCGCCGTCAATGATGATGTCGTCTTTATCGAGGAGCGGCATCAGTTGCTCGACCGTCTGATCCACCGTCGCGGCGGGCACCATCAGCCAGACGGCGCGCGGCGTGGTGAGTTTGCTGACGAGGTCTTCGAGCGATGTACCCTCGATCATGCCATCCTTGACGAACTCCTGCCGCGTCTTCGGATTGCGGGCGAAGCCGACGCAGCTATGGCCATCCTTGATGAGCCGCCGCACCATGTTGCCGCCCATCCGCCCCAACCCGACCATCCCAAGTTCCATCTGCGCGTCCTTTCTCATGTTCCTACGCCCTACCCGGACAGTATACCGCGCTGGGCCGCCAGAGACCGACATTCATGCCGATGTGACATTATGTAATCTTGATTACGATTGACCTGACGGTACGCTCCTCCACGATATTTTGTACCCCTTTGACTAAGGGAGAGGGGGGGGGACTTACAATGTGGGGCAGTACCCGGCAACAAGCGACAGCGCGCGTCTGAATGGACTGTGGGAGCGCATCTTGCCGGACGCTCGATGGATGGAAGGGGATGGAAAGATGGCCGACGTACGGCGCGCGGACGAACACGCTCAGGAGACCAGTGACACA
>JAICJW010000258.1 GCA_025928215.1 Chloroflexia bacterium
ACGGTGGTCGTGGCGGAGACGGCGGACCTGCTCGCGCTCCTGATCGGCGGGTTCGCGACGATCCTCAATCCGGGAACAATCGTGATCGGCGGCGGCATCGGGCGGCGTGCCGCCGCGCTGATCCCCCGTATCCGGGAACGACTAACGGGGCGCGTGCCGTTCGTGCCCGCGCTCGCCGGATCGGTTTTGCACGAGCGGGCGGTGCTCTATGGCGCGGCGGCCCTCGCCGATCGTTCCCTCGCGGGCGGCATTCACGTCACGGAGAGTCAGCCGTAGGGGAGTAGTCAGTAGACAGTAGTCGGTGGCCGGAAAAAGGGGTTTGGAGCGATTCCGTTTTCAACTGAGTACCGACTACTGTCTACTGACTACTTCAAGGGAGGCATTGATGTTCCAGGATTTACGGGTGATTGACTGGCACGTTCACTTCCCGATCTTCCCGGCGACGATGCGCCGCCAGCCGCCAACGCGGCGGCACATCCCGGAGGTCGGGATGGCGAAGCGGCGCGCGGCGGTCGAGGCGGAGCGGGCGCAGTGGCGATACGCATGGGACTTCCCTGAGCCGGACCAAACGAAACGGACATGGGAAGAATACGCGGATATGTGGGACGACGAGGCAACGAAATATAGCCTGGACAAGGTCGTTTTCGTCACCGGGCCGGACAATGACACGCTCGCCGCGATCTGCAGCCGCCACCCGGACCACTTCATCGGCCTCGCGCACCACGATCCCTGCCAACCCGGCGCGGCGGCGGAGTTCGAGCGTGGCATTACCGAACTCGGCCTGCGCGGCTACAAGATGCTCGCCCCGACGCTCGACTGGCGGATTGACGACGAGCGATACTACCCGATCTGGGAGGTTGCCGCGAAGCACGAAGTGCCGATCCTCTTCCATTTCGGTATGCAGGGCGGCGCGGGCGGCATCGCCTGGAACGAGAAGATCAGCCCGGTGCATCTCGAACAGCCGGCGAAGGACTTTCCGGAGGTCAACTTCGTCGTGCCGCACTTCGGTATCCAGTACGTCACGGACCTTCTCTTCCTCTGCTGGGCCTGCCCGAATGTCCATGTGGATACGTCGGGATCGAATCAGTGGGTGCGCTGGATGCCCTATCCGCTGACGCTGGCCGATCTCTTCCATAAATTCTACGAGACGGTCGGCCCGGAGCGCATCCTGTTCGGCAGCGACAGTTCGTGGTTTCCGCGCGGATTTGCCCTGCGCTATCTGCAGGACCAGTTGCGAATTTGCCGCCTCGCGGGCTTCCCTCACGATCATTTGCAACTGATCTTCGGCGGGAATGCGGCGCGCCTGCTCGGCATTCCACTCGGCGCGGAGGTGGCGACATCCGAAACCGTCGGCGTCGGCAGATAGACGAACTATCGGAAGAGCGGGGGCATGATCGCCCCGGAAGACAGGGAGGAAACCCGAGATGGAGAGCCAGCTACAGGTGACGCGGCGGCGGTTCCTCCGCATCGCCGCCGGGACGGCGGCGGGCGGCGTGCTGACCGCCGTACTGGCGGCGTGCGGCAGTTCCAACAAGGCGACCGCGACGACGGCCAAGCCCGCCGCGACGCAAGGGCCAACGGTCGCGCCGTTCGCCACAGTCGCCCCCGCGGCGACGACCGCACCGGCCACCGGAGCGAGCACGACGACGGCGAGCGGCAGTGCGGCGGCCTCCGCGACGAGGGCGACGAGTGTGACGGGCAGTGCCGCCGCGCCATCCACAGGCGCTTCGGCGTACGAGCCGAAGAACGCCGTAACGATTGAATACTGGCAATATCAGTTCGACTCGAAGGTAGATCTCGTCAACAAACTGATCCCGGAGTTCCAGAAGCAGAACCCGAAGATCACCGTCAAGCATGTCAACTTCCCCTACGACGACTTCCGCACGAAGGTCGCGGCGGCGGTACAGGCGGGCCAGGGGCCGGATTCCCTGAATGTCTACTACGGCTGGCTCCCCGCCTACGTGCAATCCAAATTCCTCCAGCCCTTGCCGGACGAACTCTTCAGTGTGGACAAGGTCGAGAAGAACTTCTATGGCATGGTGCAGACCGCGAAATTCAACGGCGCGTACTACGCCGTGCCGACCGCTGTGCGCGTCCTCGCATTGTTCTGGAACAAGGACATGCTGAAAGAGGCGGGATTCACCGACGCACCGAAGAACTGGGAAGACCTGGTTAAGGTGGCGCAGGCGACGACGAAGCGCGATGCGAGCGGTAAGTTGTTGCAGGAAGGGATCACCTGGGGGCCGGACGGGCAGGGGCATGCGTGGTGGCGCGAGTGCCTGACCCGACAAAACGGCCTCGTGCCGATGAGCGAGGACCGCCGGAAACTGAACTGGAGCGACCCGCTCGGCGTCGAGGCGTTCACTTGGTACACCGATGAGGTGACGAAACTGAAGGTCGCGGAAAAGGGCTTCTACACGGACGACACGACCGCCTTCAAGACCGGCCACGCCGCGATGACCGTTGACGGCAACTTCCGCATCAGTACGCTCCAGAAAGACGCGCCGACTCTCCAGTATGGCATCGCGCCCTTGCCGGAGCACAAGCAGAAGGCGACCTTCGCCTCGTTCTGGTGCAACAGCATCACGCGCAAGGCGGGCGATCCGAAGAGCGACCGCTACATCGCGGCGGCCCTCTTCAACAACTACCTCGCCTCCCCCGCCGTCCAGAAGCAGTGGACCCCGGCGGTCGGCGAACTGCCCGCCACGCCGTCCGTCGGGCAGGAATTCCTGAGCGACCCGCTCTACAAGGGGTTCGTCTCGCAACTCGGCGACGCGCATGCCACGTTCTATGTCTCCGAAGCGGACGACCGACAGGCGGTGATTGACGCGACGGATCAAGTCATTCTCAAGGGTGTCTCGCCCGCCGACGCTGTCAAAGAGGCGCAGGGCAAGGTGCAGGCGATAATGGATAAGTATTGGGCCGCAGAGAAGTAGTCAGTAGTCAATAGTCAGTAGTCAGGGCGCCTATTCCCGTTTCTGGCTACTGACTACTGGCTACTGACTACTCAGCACGGAGCGCGACGATGACGCTTGCCAAACGGCGATGGCTGTGGGCGTACGCCTTTCTGCTCATCCCGCTCATTTTCTTCCTGACGATCCGGATCTGGCCGGCGGTGCAAGCGTTTAAGTTGAGCCTCTACGATTATGACCCGCTCGACACGGAGCATACATTCCGCGGCCTCGGCAACTACAGCGACCTCGTGCATGACAAGGTTTTCCGGCGCGCTCTCCTCAATACCTTCCTGTACGTCTTGTACGGCGTGCCGACCGGGCTGATCTTCAGCCTCGCCATCGCGCTTGGGTTGAAGCGGGTCAACCAATTCCGAGGTTTCCTGCGCTTCCTCTATTTCCTGCCGTACGTCACGGCGCTCGTCGCGGTCTCGTGGATCTGGCGATGGCTGTATCAGCCGAACGGACTTTTCAACAATCTCCTGCATAGCCTCGGCCTTGCCAACGCAGGCTTCCTCGGCAGCACGGGGCAGGCGCTCATCTCGGTCACCGTTGTCACCATCTGGTACGGTCTCGGCTTTCAGGTCATCATCTTCCTCGCCGGGTTGGAGGGCATCCCGGATGTCTTCTACGAGGCGGCGGAACTCGATGGCGCGACTGCGTGGCAGCGGTTCCGCTTCGTCACGCTGCCGCTTCTCAATCCCACCATCGTCTTCCTCGCCGTGATCGGCGTTATCCAGTCGCTGCAAATCTTCACGCAGATCCGCAACCTGACAACGAACGGCGGGCCACTGAACAGTACGACGAGCCTCGTGCTCTATGTCTATCAACTCTCTTTCCAGACCCTCCCGGCGCGGATGGGCTACGGCGCGGCGATCACCGTCGTGCTCTTCGTGATGATCCTGCTCATCACCGTCGTCCAGTTGACAGTACTGACGAGGCGCTATGAATACTAACCGACCCTCCGGCCCCTTCCCTCAACGGGAAAGGGGTCAGGGAGCGAGGCTTCTCGCCGTCACATCAGCCACCACGCCCGTGACGCGCGCGCGGGCCAGCACGAGCGCAACCACCGGCACGCGACGGCGCAACTGGCTCGGCGGGCCGTGGTGGCTCTATCTGCTGCTGCTGCTCGGTGGCCTCTGCATGATCGTGCCCTTCCTCTGGATGCTCGCGACTTCGTTCAAGCCGAACCCGGAAATCTACACAACGAACCTGATTCCTCAACACCCGACGCTGAGGAACTATACGAACGTGTTGGAGAAGACGCAGTTCCCGCGCTGGTTCCTCAATAGCCTCATCATCGCCGCCATTACGACGCTCTCCGTCGCCTTCTTCGACTCGCTCGTCGGGTTCGTGCTGGCGAAGTACAATTTTCCCGGCAAGCGCGCGATCTTCATCATGATCCTCTCTACCTTGATGGTACCGACGGAGATGCTCGTGCTGCCGTGGTACCTGATGAGCGTCAACAATCATTGGGTGCGTGGCGACGTGGGGGGGATCGGCGATTATGCGGCGGGGTACTGGTCCATCATGTTCCCCGGCCTGATGAGCGGCTTTGGCGTCTTCTTGATGCGCCAGTTCTTCGAGGGCATCCCGGACGACCTCTTCGACGCGGCGCGACTTGACGGCGTGAGTGAATTCGGCCTCTACTGGCGCATTGGCCTGCCGAGCGTCCGACCCGCGGTCGCCGCCTTGTGCATTTTCACCTTCCTCGGTAATTGGAATGCCTTCCTCTGGCCGCTGATCATCACGAACGCCGATAAACTGCGCACCGTTCCGGTCGGCATCTCGTTCTTCAGTAGTGACGTTGGCTCCGCGTATGACCTCATCATGGCCTCCGCCTCACTCGCGACGCTGCCCGTCGTGATCGTCTTCGCGATCTTCCAGCGGCAAATCATCCGGGGCGTCGCGCTGACGGGGCTGAAGGGGTGACGACGAATAAGGAATTATAACTATGTCGCAATCACCGGCCGGCTTTCCTCACCCCGCCTACCGCGCCATCGTGCTCGATCCGTCGCTTGAAAACGCGCGGGCGCGGTTGTTCGGGCCAATGCTCGCCGCGAACACGGCGCACGTTGCCATGCTCGCGGAGCGGGGTATCTTGCCGAAGGAGCAGGCGGCGGCGCTCCTCCGCGCCATCCGCATGGTGGAGGAGGAAGGGGTCGAGCGCGTGGTTGCCGCCGCGCCACTGACGGCGGAAGATCTCTTTTTCATGGTCGAGGGCGAATTGATCGCGCGGGCGGGGCCGGATGTCGGTGGCAACCTCCAACTAGCGCGCTCCCGCAATGATCTCGGCGCGGCGCTCTGGCGGCTCGTCGCGCGCGACCTCATCCTCGATGTCATGGAGAAGATACTGACGTTCCGGCAGTCGCTCCTCATGCTCGCGGCGAATCACGTCGGGACATTGATGCCCGGTTACACGCACACGCAGCCCGCACAGCCGACGACGCTCGCGCATCACCTCGCGGGTGTCTGGGGGCCATTGGAGCGAGACACGGCGCGCCTGCAAGCGGCATACGCCCACGTCAATCAGTCGCCGCTCGGCGCGGCGGCCTTCACGACGACGGCATTCCCGATTGACCGCACGCGGATCGCTGCCCTCCTGGGTTTTGACGGCGTCATCGAGAATGGCTACGACGCCGTCGGCGCGTCGGACGCAATGCTGGAAGCGGTCGGCGCGCTCGTCATCAGCGCCTCGTCGCTCTCCCGCTTCCTCTACGACCTGCTCGTCTGGGCGCGGATCGAGATCGGCTTCATCCGTGTGGACGACGCGTTTGTGCAGATCAGCAGCATCATGCCGCAGAAGCGCAATCCGGTCGTGCTGGAGCACTTGCGCGCCCATCTCGCCTATATCTACGGTGACGCGGCCGCCGTGCAGACAATGACGCACAACGCCGCCTACGCGGACACGAACGATGTCGAAGATGACATTCAGATTCCGCTCTACCGCGCCTTCGGGCACGCCGCGAACGTCCTGACGCTTTTCACAGCGGTATTGGACACGTTGCACGTGAATACCGAACGGATGGCCGCACTCGCGGGCCACGGCTTCACGACCGCGACTGAACTGGCGGACACCCTCGCGCGGGAGTTCCATCTCCCCTTCCGCACCGCGCACGGGATCACCGCGCGTGTCGTGCAAACCGCCCTCGCGGCCGGGAAGGAGGCGGACACGGTGACGGCGGCGGACGTGCGGGCGGCGGCGGAAGCGATCACCGGACAGCGCCTGATGGTCACGGAAGCAATGGTGCGCCGTGCCCTCGATCCAGCGGCCGTCGTCGCGGCCCGCGCCCTCCCCGGTGGCCCCGCCCCTGACCGGATGCGTACGACGATCGCCACGTCGCAGGTACGCCTGGATAGAGATCGCGCATGGCTCGCCAGCACCCGTCAACATCTCGCCGAGGCGACTACCGCACGCGAACAAGCGGCGAGACTGCTCGCCGCTTGTTCATAGCGTCACCACCGGAGGGGCACGACCGCACGCCCGCGATCTTTGGTCCTACACGGCGAGCGCCGCGAGAAGTTGACCAATACCGTCGCCCTTGATCAGAAATGCATCCGCGCCGGAGCGGAGGGCTGCGGCGCGATACTCCCGGTACATCGTGAGCAGAATAATCCGAATGTCGGGAAGGCGTTGCTTGATCTGCCGGGTCGCCTCCAAACCATCCATCTTCGGCATC
>JAICJW010000060.1 GCA_025928215.1 Chloroflexia bacterium
GAGCGTGCGGATCGCCGTCATGAAGGCGCGATTACGCGGTGTCGGCACGCGCGGTGGGAAGGCAAGGGGCGAGCGGGCACGGTGCGCGATATGATCGAGCGTGGCGAGCGTGGCCCGGCTCAGCGCGTCGGCGTCGTGTGCGAGATCCAGACTGAAGAGCGCTTTGCCGACGATTTCCAGCGTCAGGCGCATCATCTCGCCGTCTATGTCTAACGCCTCGCCGCGCGCCGCAACGGTATCCCAGCGGCAGAACATCGCCGCCGTCGCGTCGGTCGTCAGCCGGGCAAGCCCCGTGAGGCGGTCACGATGGAAGGCGGGCTGCATCAGGCGGCGTTGCCGCAACCAGAACGCGCCATCACTCGACAGGAGCCCCTGCCCCGCGACGAGGCCGAGCAGATTGTACTGGAAGGTCTCCTTGCTGTAGTTGCGGCTATTCTCCTGCAATACATGCCGGACGCCCGCCGGGTCGCTGACGACGTAGATCGTCCAGAAACCAACGGGGTACTGGAAAACAGCGCCGTATCGCTGGGCGATGCGCGCGAGGGCGAGCAGCGGCGAACGCCGGATCGCCTGCAAGTCACTATAGGGGATGTACCGGCCCGGACCGGGCGGAGGCAAAAGCGGCATCGGGGATTTTCCTCACCCCCGGCCCCTCTCCATCGCTCTTTGGCTACGACCTCCGTATGGTCCGTCCAGCGATGGGGAGGGGAGGGGAAAATGCGGCGGGTCGGGTTTCGTTGGCGCATCGTACCATTGCCACGGCAGGCATGCACTTGATAGCGCCATGCACGTCGCTGCGAGCTGGCGTATATAATCACCCGGCGGAGACAAATTTCTTCTTTGCGCCCTTTGCGGTTCAATCAGTTTCCGGTGAAGGAGTGACGACGATGCGTGTTGTGCAGGCAAGAGAGCGGACGGCGGAATTGGTTGGGCGGGCGGCGAAGGTGCTGCCGGGGGCGAGCCTCGGGTCGTTCCAGTTGCCGCTGGATCAGACCGTTGTGATCGCGGAGGGGCGCGGGCCGCGCCTCTGGGATGTGGACGGCAACGAGTACATTGACTACGTGCTCGGCTCCGGCCCGATGCTGCTCGGCCATGCGCATCCGGCGGTCGTCGAGGCGGTGCAGCGGCAAGCGGCGCAGGGTTCGACCTTCTACTGCCTCAATGAACCGATTATCGCTCTTTCTGAGGTGATCATTGACGCCGTGCCGTGCGCGGAGGCGATCAAATTCGTCTCGACCGGCACGGAAGCGACCTTCCACGCCCTCCGACTCGCCCGCGCCTTCACCGGCAAGCAGAACATTCTCAAGTTCGAGGGCGGCTTCCACGGCGTCCACGATTACGCCCTCGTCAGCGCCTTCGGGATGGACACCACCGGCGAGCGGCGGCGCGTCGTTGATTCCGCCGGTATCCCGCAGGCCGCCTCCGGCACCGTTATTGTCGCGCCCTATAACGACGCAGAGACCGCGCGCGAAGTGATCGCCGCACATGCGGGAACGCTCGCCGCCGTCATCATGGAGCCGATGCAGCGCGCAATCACGCCCGTACCCGGTTTCCTCGAAGCGGTGCGGGAGGCGACGACGGAGCACGGCGTGCTGCTCATTTTCGATGAGGTCGTGACCGGCTTCCGCCTCGCTTACGGCGGCGCGCAGGAGTATTTCGGCGTCGTACCCGATCTTGCGACCTACGCGAAGGCCATTGGCGGCGGCTACCCCCTCGCGGCAGTTTGCGGGCGGCGCGACATTCTCGCACTCACCAATCCGCAACAGCGCGGCACCAGCGCATACGCCGTCCTCGGCGGGACGCTGAGCGGCAATCCGGTCGCGGCGGCGGCAGGGCTGGCGACGCTCGGTGAACTGAAGCAATCCGGCGTGCATGCGCGATTATTTGCGACCGGCAACCGGCTGCGCGAGGGCATTGCGGCGCTCGGGCACGATCTCGGCATCCCGCTTCAGGTGCCGGGCGTCGGCCCCGTCTTCCAGGTCTTCTTCACCGACCACCCAATCGTGAATCATGCGGACACCCTCGCGGCGGACGCGCCCCGCGCCACCCGCTTCGCGATGGAGCTTCTCCGCCGCGGCATCTTCCACGCGCCCAACACGAAATTTTACCTCTCCACCGCGCACACTGACACCGAGATTAATCAGACGCTCACGGTCATCGAGGACGCGCTACGCACCATAGGATGACGAGATCGGGGCGCGCAGCCGTGCGCCCCGACCCTATCAACTGCTGTCTGCTTCAATCCCCAATTGCGCGAGGTCCGCGAAGAGGGCCCATGCGGATTCACTCTCCGCGACATCAGGCGCGAAGACGGCGAAGGTAAGCGTCGTGCCCTGGCTGAGATCAATGCGTGTCACATCATTCTCGACGCCATCATACCAACCACGCTTCTCGTACAGCGGCACGTCCATGCCCGCCAGGGCGAAGGCATCGCGGACGCTGCCGGGCGCTTCGGACCGGCCCAGCAAGTCGCGAATCCGCACCGTGTCCCCGACGTCGCCCCGCAGCAGCGCATCCATGAGCAGGAGCGATTCGCGCGGCACGAGCGTGTTATCGTTGTCATCGTCCGCATATGCGATATCGAAATGTGAGCCGAGGTACGATTCCGTCATGCCAATGCGACGCATCAGCGCGTTGATCCGCGCCCGCCCGGCAAAGTCAATCAATTCGTTCGCGGCGTCGTTGTCCGAATAGACGATCATCGCTTCTTCAAGCGCGTCCACATCCGCGTCCCGCTGGAGTTCGCCCCGCGCGATGCCATCCTCGCAGGCGGCGAGGATCGCCAGCTTCATCACGGAAGCGGCAGGATATGGCACTTCGCCGCGCAGGGATATCATCACCGTCTCGCGCGGGGTCGTGTATTCCACCGCGACCCCCACACTATCCTCGACGCTCATCAGGCGGAGCAAGAGATTCGCGAGTAGCGTCCCGCCCGCGCCGCCATCGGGCAGGAGCCGTATGGCCCGCGCATCGTCGGCGGCATCGGTGGCGCTCACTCCATCGGTCGCCGGGTCCCAGAGGAGCAGCCGCTGCGTGAAGGGCTGCACGAGGCGGTAACCCGTCCCCAGCACTATCCAGACCGGTTCTCGTAGGGGCATCCCTGCCCGCGACAGATCGGTCGCCTGCTGGGTGATGGCGTCCGGCGTGTGGGATGATGGGCGAGATGGCGCTTCGGCCCCGATCATATTCGCGAATGGGAGCGGGACGTGGAAACCGCCGATCATTCGCATCTCCGGGATGGCGAGCGGGGGCGGCACGGCCTCCACCGGCGGCGACGAGCGCGCGCCATCCGCCGTGAGGAACGCTGGGATTGCGCTCCCCGATCCCGCACGGGGCGCGTCGGTGGCAAGCATCCCGTAGGTAATCGCACTCCCCGGCAGGAGCGTTACAGCGGCCTGATCGTCGAGAAGCAGCGCGACAAGCGGCGGCGCGCTGGCGGCATCCGGTCGGCCCTCCGGCAAAAGCACCGCAAGCCCCGCGAAGTGAAACAGAATGCCGCGCCCATCGGTCGTGACGCTGCGGAATGGCCCGAGGCCGGGTACATCCCGCACGCGCAACAGCGCGTCCAGCAACGGGAGAACCGCTGGATCGAGATCGCCGGCATCGGCGATCCCCGGAGCGGATACGTTCCCGGCGTGGATGGGGAGCGGTGCGAGGAGCAGGGTAAAGACGACGGCCAGGAGCAATGCCCGCCCATCGCGCTGCATGCACCCGTTGCCTCTCCTGGAGCGACCGCTTGCCATCCGACCTCACCCCCAACCCCTCTCCGTCGCCTTTTGGCTACGACCTCTGCTGGATCCGTTTGGCGATGGAGAGGGGAGCCGAACGTTGTGCAACGGGCGTTTACGGCGAAAGGCGTTCGAGGCGCCAGGTATCATCCGGCTGGCGCGCGTAGCGGAGGCGATCATGGAGGCGGCTGGAGCGACCCTGCCAGAACTCGACCGCGTTCGGGATCACGCGGTACCCACCCCAGAACGGCGGCAGCGGGATGTCGCCTTCCCCGAATTGCGCCGTCAATGCCGCGAGCCGCGCCTCCAGCGGCGCCCGCCCGTTAAGGATGCTGCTCTGCTTCGATGCCCACGCGCCGAGGCGGCTCCCCCGCGGCCGGGATTGGAAATAGGCGTCCGACTCCTCGTGCGACACTTTCTCTACCGTGCCGGAGATCCGCACTTGCCGGTGCAGTTCCACCCAATGGAAGACGAGCGCGGCAACCGGATTTTCCGCCAGTTCGCGCCCCTTGTGGCCCTCGTAGTTTGTGTAGAAGACGAAGCCGCGCGCGTCGAACCCCTTGAGCAGCACGATCCGCGCGGAGGGTATGCCCGCCCGCGTTGCCGTCGCGACAGTCATTGCGTTCGGTTCAGGCACCTGCGCGTCGAGTGCCTGCGCGAACCAGCGCGTGAACTGTGTCACGGGATCGGCTGCTACGTCGCCTTCATCGAGGCTCATCCCGGCGTACTCCTGCCGGAGCGCGGCGACTGCGCGACCAATCTCGGTGGCATCATGCATCGTGCGCTCCCCCTTCCCTGCCCGAACAATTCGCCGGATGCTCTCGTTGCATACTATCGCATTGACGGGTACACGCGATACGCTACGCGCGACAGAATGCGAATCGTTGCACGCAGGAAGGAGCAGAACGATGTACGTGGTGATGAACCGGCTGTCCGTCGCGTCGGAGCAGGCGGAGCGTCTTGAGCACGGGTTCGCGCATAGCGCGGGGCGGATGCGCGAGGTGCCCGGTTGCCTGAATTTCAGCCTACTCAAGGAAGAAGGCATCACGGGCGATACCGTCTACGTCGCCCTGACGCAGTGGGCAGACGAAGCGGCGTTCACGGCATGGACCGAGAGCGAATCCTTTCACCGCGCACACGCCAACGCCGGGCAATCGGGCGCCATGGGTGAGGTGCATCGCTATACCGCCATCTTTTGAGAGGCGAGAGCCGGGCCGCAGCCTGCATCAACGACCTTTATTTCACCTCACGGCGGGCCAGCAGATAGAGCGCGATGACGATAATGAGAATCACGACCGCATTGATACCGAGGTCTATCATCCGGCGGGTGAAATCCTCACGCGTCAGTTGCCGCTGCGTCTCGCCGCTGATGCTCATCTCCGCGCCGATGGCGAGGATGCGCCGTGTCGCCGAAATCGCGCCGATAAAGAGGAAGGGTCGCAGTGATGCGCCCCCCTCCTCGATATACGAGAGGACGGTGCGGAGCACTTCCATGATAATCATGACGAGCAGCAGGTCGTTGACGAGCGTGATAATTGCCTGGGGAAATTGCCGTGCACGCTCTGGAAGAACGTGACCACCGTGTAGCCGAGCATCGCCAGCGCGCCGGCGAGGAAGACGATACCAACCAGGGCATAGACGAGGATGTCCGCCCCATTGAGCCACGGCGTGACGGCATGCCGCACCCGCGCGGCGTGCGGGTTATGCCCGGTGTGCGTTGGGAGATCACCAGCGACCGCAACTCCGTGCTCCGTCGTTCGCATACCATCGTCATGCACGCGGGCGCTCCTTCACATCGGTTGATATTTTTTCGCGTATGAACGCGCGTCAGTATAGTGGCAAACTTCATCCCGCGCCAGCGGCCAGCCCGGTGGTGAATGGCCAGATCGTCATCGCGGTACGCCCGAGGATCCATCGCGTGTCGTCTTCCAGCAGGAACGGGAGGTGCTCGGTGATGATTGCCAGTTCTTTGTCGAGCGGGAGCGTGCGACGCGGGCCTGGATAGCCGGTACCCCAGAGCAGACGCGCCGCGCCGAACGCATCGTAGAGCATTTTCACCCACGGGAAGACATCGCGATAGGGGTATTCCTTCGTGCGCGAGGCGAGTGAGAGCGCGGAAACCTTGACGTAGGTATTCGGCAGGTCCGAGAGCGCGAGGATGTTCGAGAACTGTTGATACGGCGGTGGCTCGGTGATATCCGGCTTGCCGAGATGGTCAACGATCACTTTGACGCCGGGATAGCGCGCGGCGATTTCGAGGAGCCGCCATGCCTGCGGCGGATGCATCTGCACATTGATCACCGCGCCGAGTTCCTGCGCCGTCTCCCACAAGGCGTGATTGCGGGACGCACTGATCCACGCCGGATCACGGTCGCGCACCATGTTCAGCCGGAATCCGGCCATCCCCGCCGCCATCCACGCGCGCAGATCGGCGGCATTCGTCCGCGAATCCGGATCAATTAGCCCGTGGGCCGCGAACAGGCTCGGATGCGCTACCGCGCTCTCCACGATATAGCGGTTGTTCCACCCCGATGTGCTCGGCTGGACGAGGACGGTATGCGTGACGCCTGCCGCCGCGTTGTCGGTTAGCACGTCCTCGATCGGCGCGTCCACCGTGGGCAGGGGAACGTCGAGGAGCGTCTGTTCGAGGGTATAGCGCGGTGGATCAATCTTCCACACGTGCATGTGCGTGTCAACGATCGGACCCCGGTACGCGATCTGCATGCTTCTCTCCCTCGCTCACCCCGGTACGACCATCGCACCGAGGCGTAGTGTACACGCTCATCCTCGCCGCGTTGGCAGGAAATGACAAAGATGTCATCTCAAGCGCATACAGAACATAAATAAATGTCAGATTAATCATGCATCATCATCCATGAGTCAATGGATCGTCTCGCGTGTGCGTCGCGGTCGGAATCGCGGGCTTCGGTATGGCACGAGGAAGAAGAGGAGTGCGATGCACCGGATCACACGGGGAAGCCACGGATGAACACGCATCTTTTGCTCGTGGACGATGATCTGCTCGTCGGCAAATTGCTGACCTTTCTGCTCGGTGACGCGGGATATACCCTAACCGCGCTCGCGGACCCGCGCCTCGCCGGCGCATTCCTGCGCGACAACCCGATTGACCTCGTGCTGCTCGACATCACGCTACCGCATGTGGATGGGTACACCGTGGCGAAGGAGTTACGCCGCGCGCACCCGGATATCCCGATTATCTTCCTCAGCGCGCGCGCGCAGGTGAGTGACAAGGTGGAGGGCTTCGATCACGGCGCGGACGACTATGTCGCGAAACCGTTTGAGCCAACCGAATTGCTGGCACGCATTCAGGCGGTGCTGCGCCGCTATCGCCGTGCCGACCGGAATGTCTCCGGCTCGACCATCAAGGTAGGCGAAGCCTGCCTCGATCTCGGCAACCTGCGGTTCTCCGCGCCGGACCACCCGCCCGTGCTCCTCACACCGACCGAGATGAAAATTCTCGAATGTCTGATGCGGAACGCGAATGCCGTCGTCACACGCGAGACGCTGATCGAGCGGACGTGGGGCTATGATTGCGACGACTTCGGCAACCGCGTGGATGTCTATGTCCGCCGCGTGCGCACGAAGATCGAACCGATCCCCGGCGATCCCCTGTTCATCCATACCGTCCGTGGCCTCGGCTATATATTCCGCAACGCGAAAGCGGCCGGCGGTGGCAGAAGAACCTCACCCCCCGCCTCCTCTCCCCTGCCCGACGGGCACCCCCTTGTCCGCAATGGAGAGGGGGAGAAATGCGGCGGGTATGGATATTGAAGGAAGAGTGAGGTTCCGGCACCGGTCTTGCATTGTCATCGCACGGGCGGTACGCTCTACGTTCAAGACGGTGTGATCTCGGTCGGGATTGAGGATACAAGCCATTCATGGGACTTCCGGTACGGCGTGCGTGTGGTTTTCTGCTTCCACTCTTCGCCCTCTTCGCGATCTTTGCCATCCTCCAACCCGCACGGATGCAGCATATTCTCGGGGATTTCTCGCCGCGCTCGGTCGGAATCGTTTTGCTCGTGCTCCTCATGCGGGAACTGACGAAAGCGGCGCGCTGGCGGTACTATCTGCATGTCGCGGGCGTTCCGCTCAGCCCCAGTGACGGTGTGGCGAACTTCCTCGCGGGGCAAGCGGTCGGCATCCTGCCGCTCGGCGACGTGTTGCGGGCGCGGTTGCTGCATGAGCACGGCGTACCTGCGTACGACGTCATCCCGGCGGTCATCATGCAGCTCACCTGCGATGTGACGGCATACGCGCTCATCGCGTTGGCCGCCGCGTATCGGGGCATGATCGCGTGGTGGCTCGCCCTTCTTCCGCTTTTCCTGCCGGTCGCGCTCGCGGCGCTCTTCTCGTCCGAGCGATGCGCGGCGCGTGTGCGTCGGATACTTCAACGGCACCGGGCGACGGCGCGATTCGTACCCGTCGAGGCGGACGTGCGCGCTCAGGCCATCCGGCTCTTCCGTCCGCGCACCCTGCTCTGCGGCATCACCCTCAGCATCGCCGCGACGGCGATGAGCGCGGTCATCCTGCTGACACTCGTGAACGACCTCTCCCGGGCGAGTCTCGGGTGGGCGGATGCGCTCGTCGCGAACGCGCTCAGCACCCTGGTCGGCATCATCTCGCTCGTGCCGGGCGGATGGGGTGCCGCGGATGGCAGCCTCGGCGGTCTGCTCAGCCTGTTCGGCGTCGGCGCGAGTGTCGCGTTCTCGGTCACACTGGTCTATCGATTCCTCGATAGCCTCTTCCGCACGCTGCTTGGCATCTGCGTTCTCTTCACGCGCTATCGCGCCATCTTCTTCACCGCTCCGGATGATGGGCGGCAGCCGCAACCGGTCCCCGTGGAATCGCTCGTCATCCGGGACTGATCCTTCTCTGGCATGGCACCGACATTGCTGAGGAAATAGATGCATTCTTCTATGTGGAGCGCCCGAGCGGGGAGATGCCAAGCATGGCGCGATTCTTTCGACGGTTACTCGTCCCGCTGGCGCTGATCGCAGTAGCGATTGCCACCGCGCTTCTCGCGAGCCAATTTCGCGCCGTTCGCACGATCCTGGTCATCTTCCCCCGCTGGGCAATCGCCCTCATTGTCGGCCTCATCCTGCTCGACGAGGTTGTGAAGATCGCCCGGTGGTATTTCTTCGTCCATGCGGCGGGTATCCCGATCCGCTGGCGGGATTCGGCAACCAGCATGCTCGCCGCGCAGACGGCCAGCGTGCTGCATGGGGGCGATGTGTTCCGTGTCCGCCTCGCGGCGGAGCATGGCGTCCCCCCGCGTACGGGCGTGACGATTTCCTTCGCGATGTGGGCGACGGACATGATGACGTTACCGCTGCTTGCTCTCGCCGGTTTGGGCAAACACCTCGTCGCACGATGGATGCTCTTCCTGCCGCTCGGCATCCCGCTCGTCCTTCTGCTCATAATCCGCTCCCGCCGCTTCGCCCACTTCGTCTCCCGCACGCTAGGGCGGTTTCGCCTCACCCGCCGCTACGCGCTGAGCGAGGAGGAAATCATCCACGTCACGCATCTCCTGACGCGCCGCTCCGTCGTCCTCGGCGGTATGATCTACGCGGCAGTGATGCGGCTGATCTTCGCCGGTGTCCTGCTCGCGATCACCAATGTGATTAATGGCGATCCGCTGCATTACGAAACCGTCCTCAGCGCGCACGCCCTCAGCACCCTCGCGGGTACCGTCGGCTTCCTGCCCGGCGTCGTCTCGGTTGGGAGCCTCGTCGCGCTGCTGAACGCGCGGGGTGTATCACACATCACCGGCTTCCTCATTTCGATCACCAACCGGATTATCAACGTGACGATCAATCTAGCGGTTGGCTGTGTGATCCTGCTGCTCCGCTATCGGACGGTAGTGATCGGGGCATTTGGCCGCTCAGAGAAGTCATCGCGGCAGGTATTTGCATCCGCCACGACCCCTGATCGCAACGCGGGCCGCGCGCGTCCGGCCTTGCCGCCGCTGCCTGTTGCGGATAGGATCGCCGCACGGAATGTGCTCCCTACGGAAAGGTCGTTTACATGCCCCACCGATTCGGGATTGGAGTAATTGGCTGCGGGACGATCGCGCAGAGCGCGCATCTTCCGGCGATTGCCCGGCTGCGGGAGCGCGCGCGGCTCGTCGCCGTCGCCGACGTGCGCGGTGAGGCAGCGGAGCACGCGGCGCGCACCTGGGGCGCGGAGGAAGCGTACGCGGATTATCGCGCGCTCCTCGCGCGGCCCGACATTGATGTCGTCGTGATCGCGACGCCCGAATTTCTGCACGCGGAGCAGGTGCAGGCGGCGGCGGCGGCAGGCAAGCACATCCTCTGCGAGAAGCCGATGGCCCCATCGGTCGAGGAGGCGGACGCGATGATCGCTGCGACGCGGGCGGCGGGCATCAAGTTCATGGTCGGGCATAGCCGCCGCTTCACGCCGCGCTATCAGGCGGTGCGCGCCGCGATTGACCGGGGCGCGATCGGGCAGGTACGCATGGCGCGCGAGAATGAGCGTCGGCCGCGTGCGATGTATCGCGGCCTCTCGCTCGCCACGGGCGCGTGGGCGCCGGACGGTCAGCGGGCGTGGATGGCCGATCCGCGCTACTCGCTCGGCGCGGCGATGCTGAACGCCATCCATGAGGTAGATTTGCTCCGCTGGTTCGTCGGCGACGAGGTAACGAGCGTCTACGCCGAGAGCCGCGTCGGCGATGAGAACGCGGAAGTGCCCGATTTCATCAGCATCCAACTCCGCTTCGCCAACGGCGCGCTCGCCGGGACGGAAGTCGTCACGAACCTTCCGCACGATTACCCGCTCTACCATCAACTGGAAGTCTATGGCACCGACGGCGTCATCCGCGCGATGGACCCGGAGATGCGCACCTACAGTGAGACGACGGAGGCGGGCATGCGCGAGCCGCTGAACTTCGATGCACTCCTGCATATTGACACCGCGTACGAGGACGAACTGCGCGGCCTGCTCGACGCCATCGAGCATGACACGGCGGTTCCCTTACCGCCTGAAGAGGCGCGGCAGGCGGTTTTGCTCTCTGTCGCGGCGGTCTGGTCCAGCCAGCGCGGGCAGGTCGCGCATATTCAGCCCGATTTCAACGTTAGCGAGACGCCGGAAGGGGGTGCGGCATGAGCGCATCCGATCAGCCCGTGCGCGTCGCCGTCCTCGGCAATGGGCCGCTCGCTCGCCCGCTGCTTGATGCGCTGACTAATCGGACGCCGGGGGCGCGCGTCGTCGCTGTGGCGACAGAGGGCAGCACGCCGAATCCATCAGCGATTACGCGGGCGATGGGGGCGGAGGCGGTCTGCGTCGCCGCGCCGGTCGCGGATCGCGCCAGCCTGATCGTCGCGGCACTGGAAGCGGGCATCCATGTCTGTTGCCCGGCCCCCGTCGCGGGCGATCTCTCGACGCTCGATAGCCTGATCCTCCGGGCGGCGGAAACGGACGCGATCGTCTATGCACCAAATCCGCTGCGCCACTGGCTGCCGCTGGCAACGCTGCACGAGCGACGCCGGACGATCGGCGCGCCCATCGCGCTCTTCGCCGCGCACCGGACGACGCGCGCGATCACCGGCGATCTCTTCACCGACGTCGTACTACCGCTGATTGATGTCGCGCTCTGGCTGGTCGAATCGGAGGTTGAGCGCGTGCAGGTGATGGCAGAACGGCTCTTCACCAATGGGGAAGCCGAGGGGGCGGATAGCGCGGATGCCGCGCTGATCCTCCTGCGCTTCGCGAACGGCGTCGTCGCAACGCTCGAAGTCGCCCGCTCATTGCCCGACGCCTTCCCGCAAGCGGAGGAAGTGTGCGTCGAATTCCTGGGCCGCGATGCCGTCCTCCGCGCCAACCCGACGAATCAGGTAGTTACGGTCACCGGCACGGCGGGTACCGTCCGTGAAGATTGGCTGCCTGCCCCCGCCGTCAGCATCGCGCAGACCTTCGTCGAGACGATCCGCACGGGCGCGACCGCTCCGCAATCGCTCCTCGATGCCCGCTGGGTGCTGCCCGTGCTCGAAAAGGTCCGCCTCGCCGCCGCCACCGGCGAAATGGTCCGCGTCGGCGGCGCCCTGCGGCGATAGAGGCTGACAAACCGCACTGAACCGCAGAGAAGAGAAGAAAGATTCTAGTTTCTTTCTCTCTTCTCTCTCCGCGTCCTCTGCGTCTCTGCAGTTCTATTGGTTTCGGACGAACATACCGATGCGTTCGACGGCTTTGGCGAGCATCGTATCGCTGTTGGCGACGGAGAGGCGGACGTACCCCGCCCCCGCCGGGCCGAAGGCATCGCCGGGGGTGACGGCGACATACTGCGACTCTAGCAATTGGGTGGCGAATTCGGTGGACGAGAGGCCCGTGCCGCGAATGTCAGCAAAGGCGTAGAACGCGCCCTCGGGGAGCGGGCAGGTGATGCCGGGCAGCGCGGAGAGTCCCTCGGCGACGAGTCGCCGTCGCCGGTCGTAGGCGACGTTCATCGTCGTGATGCACTCCTGTGATCCATCATAGGCCGCCACGCCGCCGACCTGCGCGAACGAGGTGGCGCAGGTCGCGGTGTGGCTATGGATCGTCGCGATCTGTTTGACGAGATCGCGCGGCGCGGCGACGTATCCAAGCCGCCAACCGGTCATCGCGTACGGCTTCGAGAAGCCATTGACGATAATCGTCCGCTCCTGCATACCGGGTAGCGAGGCGATGCTGGTGTGCGTGTGGCCGTCGTAGATCAGTTTTTCGTAGATCTCATCCGAAATGACGATCAGGTCGTGCTCCTGCGCCACTGTCGCGACAGCTTCCAGTTCGGCCCGCGTGGCGACGCGCCCCGTCGGGTTGTTCGGTGAGTTGAAGATGAGAACGCGGCTGTGCGGCGTGATGTACTGTCGCAGGAGATCGGCGGTGATCGTCCAGTTATCGTCCGGCGAGAGCGGCACCTGCACCGGTGTGGCGTCGGCGAGTTGCGTGGCGGGAGCATAGGAGACCCAGCCGGGATCGAGGATAAGCACCTCATCACCGCTGCCGACGAGCGCGAGCAGGCTGACGGCAATCGCCGCCTTGCCGCCGGGGGTGACGATGATCTCGCCGTTCGGGTCGTAGGTCAGGCCGTTGTCCCGCTGAAGTTTCGCGACAATTGCCTTGCGGAGCGGCGGGATGCCGCTACTGGCGACATAGTGCGTGAAGCCCGACTCCATCGCCTCTGCCGCTGCCTGGATGATGTGCGCGGGCGTCGGGAAGTCGGGGTCGCCGCCGCCGAGGTCCACGACATCATGCCCGGCGGCGGTCAGTTGCCGTGCCGTGTCCGAGACAACGAGCGTCGGCGAGGGCTTCATCACCTGCATCCGCTCCGCGAAATGGTACGTCTGTGTCGTCGCCATTATCTCCTCCAGATACCGAGTACTGCGTGTGAGACGGTATTCGATGCATAACCATCGCCATCGTGTCTCGCATTCACCTTCCCTAATCGACCCGACCCCATCATGTAACAAGATACGCTAGAGCGATGACTTTCTCCAATTCGCACTTGGAGTGGCGCTTGTATGAGACCCCGTGAAGGTGACTTTGCCACATTTGTTATTCGGGAAGTGTGTAGTATTTCCGAGGCTATCGCGCCGCATTCAGCGGGAATTCATAGGCAATCAAGATTGACAAATCTTTTCCAACGTTTTAATCTCTAATCGTGAACTAAAGTTATAATCATGTGGGCGGGCAAAGATGCGACGTATATCTTCATCCGTATTCCACAGTCCAAGTACGCGTAAGTCCTTCTGGTCGTTCGCGCGCATCATGGCAATCTCTATACTGCCCTTGCTAGCATTAGGAATGTCCTCTACGTCTGCTCTTGCGTATAGCTGTTATCCGAGTCACTGCTACGCTATGGCAACATTTGGATCGATAGTTACTACAACGGACGGTATCAGATAACGAACGGCGTGGCATCAACCCCAAGCAATCCGCCATATGGATATTGGCAAGTGCCTCCATCCTCGTCAGGTACTGGAGGGACATGGATTGCCAGTTGCTGTTGAGCGCATATCGGGATAAAGTGAGGTGACCAAATGCGCAGGATGTATGCTCTCATCGGGACATGTAGCCTCGCGGTCGTCATTTCTCTCGCGCTTGTGATCTCCGGCCTGTGGACACGCACGAATGCGGCGGAAATCAAGGGTACGAATACGGGAGCAACCGTCCTACCCAACGGTACCGTCGTTTCTCCCAATGCACTCCATGTCTTTCCCGACGGGCGACCTATCGGCCCCCCACCGACTCCCAACGGGAACCCACTCCAATGCACTTCATGCGGTATTCCGGCCATCACTCCCCGAACAACGCCGACTGACCCTTCGACGCCTACATTTACAGCGCAGGATGCGACCGACTACGTGGCGGCGCACCCCTTGGATGAATCAACCGGGCCATTTACCGTCGTCACGGTCGCATTTCTGACCGTTCAGCAAATGGATGCAGAACTTCATACGGCAGAAAGCCGTAATACCCCGAAGGACCAACTGATCTGCCTCGTGCAGGTGCATGGCACGTTTGTGGTGTCAGGGCCACCGAATCCCTATCGGGGGAATCAACCAGGCGGCCGGACGTCAACGACAGCCTATCGCGTATTCGACGCGCATACGGGAAATCTTCTTACGGAGATCGTTGCACCATAACCGCCTGTTGTACCGACCGCCACGCGCGCAATCATTCATCGTGATAGTGAACGCTTTTCACAGTAGCAGTGGTATGAACGTGCGTAAGGGCGGCGCTTGAACTGCCCGCACTCGACCATTCGGACCTTCCCTTCAGCCCTTATGCGATAGACCCGAGGTTCGAGCCTTGCTTCGGGAAGAGCGTATCGAGC
>JAICJW010000402.1 GCA_025928215.1 Chloroflexia bacterium
AAACGGTTGTCTTTGCCAGCGACTACCCGCACTGGGATTTCGACAACCCGCTGACCGCCTTCAAGTTCTTCCCGTCGGACCTCAAGCGCCGCATCTTCGTCGATAATGCGCTTGAGATGTACGGACCACGCCTCCTCGCATCGCACCGGGGGCGCTGATGGCAGCTCCGACCATTGCGCGCGAGCGCGTACAGGACCCGACACAATTGCGAGGGATCGATGTCGATGTGCATCCACGGATCACGGATTGGGGTGCGGTCGCTCCCTTCGTGCCGGCGGGGTTGCGGCATCGGTTCACCCGCCGGGGCGGGCCGCCGATGGCGCGGAACGGCTTCAAGGTCGTCGGCGATCCCTTCGGGGGCGTGCCCCGCCCCGCCGATGACAAGGTCCACCCCGCGGGCGATCCCACCTGGGTGAAGGCCGAGTACCTCGACAAGCGCGGCGTAGATGTGGCGATTCTGACGAGCGATCTCACCAGCCTCGGCGTCCAGCCAAACGCCGATGTCGCCGGGGCGATCGCCACCGGCGTCAACGACTGGCTGCTGGAGACGTGGGTGCGACCCTTCGACTGCTTCAAGGGCTCCATCCTCGTCGCGCCGCAGGACCCGGCGCAAGCGGTGGCGGAGATTGATCGCCTGGCGAATGACCCCGGTATGGTGCAGGTGCTGATGGGCAGCGCGGCGGAGACGCCGCTCGGTCGCCGCCAGTATCATCCGATCTACGAAGCGTGCGCCCGCCATAACCTGCCGCTCGCCTTGCATCTCGGCGGCGAAGGAGCGGGGATGTCGCCGCCGTCCACCGCCGTTGGCCACCCGAGCACCTATTTCGAGTGGTACGGGGCGATCCCGCAGAACTACATGGCGCACATCGTCAGCATGGTGACGGAGGGCGTCTTCGAAAAGTACCCGACGCTCAAGGTGGTGCTCTGCGAGGGCGGCATCTTCTGGCTGCCGCACATCATGTGGCGGTTCGATAAGAACTGGAAGGCGCAGCGCTCGGAAACGCCGTGGGTGAAGGAGCCGCCGAGCGCGTATATCCTGCGCCACTTCTACTCAACGACCTACCCGCTCGAAGCCCCGCCCGATCCGACATATCTGCATCAGACACTCGATATGATCGAGGCGGAGCGGACGCTGCTCTTCTCGAGCAACTATCCGTACTGGCTCTTCGGCGATCCGTTCGCGATGGTCGCCGACATCCCGGAGGAGACCAAACACCGCGTGATGGTCGAGAACGCCGTCGCCCTCTACGGCGACCGCCTGTTGAGATAGTTGAACCGCAGAGACACAGAGGACACAGAAAAAGACACGAAGAATCAAATTCTGTCTTTCTCGGTCCCCTCTCTGTATCTCCGTGTCTCTGCGGTTCAGGGGAGTTGAGCATGGAACGGCATGTGGTGGCGCGGGCGGAGGAGATCCCGCCGGGGGGCAGGAAGATCGTGCGCATCCCGAAGCGGGGAGAGATCGGCGTCTTCAACCTCGCGGGGACGTTCTACGCGCTGAAGAATACCTGCGCGCATCAGGGGTCGCGCGTCTGCCTGGGCAAGATCGTCGGCACAGCGCTGCCGTCCGATGTCTATGAATACAAGTACGGGCGGGAAGGCGAGATCCTGCGCTGCCCGTGGCACGAGTGGGAGTACGACATCAGGACGGGCGAGTCCGTCTTCGACCCGAAGGTGCGCGTCACGACCTACCCCGTCGAGGTGGTGGACGGCGCGGTGACGCTCGTGCTCGATTGAGATGCCGCTACTGAACTTCGTGATCGAGTTCGAGCGCGAACTCTATGAAGATGTGGCGCTTGCGCTGGCGCGGCGACTCTTCGCGCGCTTCGACGAGCGGATCGACTCCCTCACCCTCGTGCCGATCCCCGAAGATGATTTCGCGCTCTACCTCGACGGTGCGCTCGTCCGCTCGCAGCGCGAAACCGGCGAAGCGCCCCGCGTCGCAGATGTCATCGCCCTGATCGCGACGTGACGCGGCGATCCGACACACGGCGGCGGGAAAGCGCTCGGCGCAGCAGCACTGCGACCGGCAACATCGTCTGCATGTGTTGCCGTGTTTGCATCCCGGAGGGGTGATCGACGAAAAACCGAAGAGGATGGCGATGCCCCCCTCCGACACGCACGTCGGCGCCCGCTGCATGTGCCATACCGATACGCCCGAGAATCGGGTCCGGGGGCGGATGATGGAGTAGCTGGGACCGATTGGTGAAACGGAAAAATTTATTGTACGCGAAGGCCTGCAGTGCCAATGGACCCGATAGACGGTATGCGGTGAGTTGTGAGACTGGGGTACACCCCAACCGGACATCTCGTTGCGCGCCAACTGCCGTGACGAGCGGCGTCGCGGCCTGAGCGTACGCGTTTGTCCGTTTAGTGGGGTGATCCCTACGGGCGGCGCCGGATTCCGCGTGCATCCGGCATTGATACGCCCCTGTAACGGCTCGCGTCCGGCTGACACACCTTTGCCACGCCCGACCGCCTACGATCGTGGCAGCGTGCGAGCATCGCACCCCATGTCGGAACGACAGCGGTGCGCGTCAGGAGCGGGGTCGCCACCAGCAGGCTCGCTCGGCGGAAAGAGGAGTGCGCCATGACTTTCTACCCTGCAATCGGTGACCGGGCGACACGCGGCACGGTGGGCCTGCTCGGCCAGGTCTATATCTGGATGACCGCCGGGCTCGTCCTCTCCGGAGTGGTCGCGGCGCTCACCGTCTCCTCGGATCCGCTCAGCGCCTTCGTCTTCGACAACCCGGTCGTCTTCATCGGTCTGCTCATCCTCGAACTGATCCTCGTCTTCGCCCTCTCCGCCGCCGCGCCCCGACTCGCGCCGGGCGCCGCGATTGCGCTCTTCCTCCTCTACGCCGCCCTCAACGGTGTGACGCTCTCCGCCATCCTCCTCATCTACACGGGCGCCTCGATCGCCTCCACCTTCTTCATCACGGCCGGGACCTTCGCGGCGATGAGCTTCTACGGCGCGACAACCCATCGCGATCTCACCCGTATCGGCAGCATCGCGCTGATGGCGCTGATCGGCATCATCCTCGCGACCCTGGTCAATCTCTTGCTGCAGAACGCGGCGGTCTACTGGGCGGTGACCTACCTCGGGGTACTCATCTTCGTCGCTCTGACCGCGGCGGACACCCAGAAGATCGAGCGCCGGATGGCGGAGGCGAGCGACATGGGGCGGGGGAATCCCGCGATCGTCGGGGCGCTGACGCTCTACCTCGACTTCATCAATCTCTTCCTCCTGCTGCTGCGGCTCTTCGGCCGGCGGCGCGACTAGGGCGGCGGTCTACCGCAGTGCACGGATCGCGTTCCTGCGCACGAGCACCAGCGCGCATGCCCCCACCAGCACCGCCACGCCTGCGAACACCCACCGCGTCCCCACCAGGTCCACCAGCGCCCCGCTCAGCGCCACCGCCCGCCCGCCCTACGACACGCTGTCGTACGTCGCCACCACCCGCCCGCGCATCCCCTCCGGCGCGTGCCCCTGGATCACCGTCGTCTCGCACACGTTCAGCCCGCCGATCGCCACGCCGCCGACAAGGGCGAGCAGCAGCACCGCCGGCACCGGCAGCGGCAGCGCGAACAGCCCCGTGGCTGCCCCTGCCAGCAGCACCCCGAGCAGGAACCCGACGAAGACGACCGCGATCGCCGCGCCGAAGACCGCCGGATCGGCGTGGAACTCGAGGCGGAAGAGGATCGGGATCAGGATCGGCAAGGGCGAGAGCAGGAAGTTCAGCACGGAGCCGACCGTGACGATCAGCCGGAGGAGGCGATCGCCGCGCAGGTAGGCGATCCCCGCACCGATGGACGCCCGCAGCGATTCCTCTCGCCCCTCCGTCTCGTCCGGTGGACGGGGCGCGGCCGCGGGGCGCGCGCCTGGCAACCGGGT
>JAICJW010000019.1 GCA_025928215.1 Chloroflexia bacterium
GAACTCCTCGTAGATCACGTCGTCCATACGGGAGCCGGTATCTATGAGGCAGGTGGCAACGATTGTCAGGCTGCCGCCGCCCTCGATGTTTCGCGCCGCGCCGAAGAAGCGCTTGGGCGGGTAGAGCGCGACCGGGTCAATACCACCGGAGAGCGTGCGGCCGGACGGCGGCACCGCGAGGTTGTACGCGCGTGCGAGGCGGGTGATCGAGTCCAGCAGGATGACCACATCGCGCCCGCCCTCGACGAGTCGCTTGGCCCGTTCCAGTGCCATCTCCGCCACTTTCGCGTGATCCTCGACCGGCTCATCGAAGGTGCTGGAAACGACTTCGCCGTCCACCGAGCGGCGCATATCCGTCACTTCTTCCGGTCGTTCACCGATCAGGCAGACCATCAGATGCACATCGGGGTGATTCGTCGTGATGCCGTTGGCGATCTGCTTGAGGAGCATCGTCTTCCCGGCTTTTGGCGGCGAGACGATCAGGCCGCGCTGCCCCCGCCCGACCGGCGCGACGAGGTCCACGAGCCGCGTCGAGAGGACATCCGGGCGCGTTTCAAGGTGCAGCAGTTCCATCGGGAAGATCGGCGTGAGCGAGTCGAAGTGCGGACGATTGCGCGCCTCATCGGGGCTGACGCCGTTGATCGCTTCCACGCGCAGTAAGCTGAAGAACTTCTCGCTCTCCTTCGGTGGCCGCACCTGACCGGAGACGAAATCGCCCGTGCGCAGGCCGAATTTGCGGATTTGCGACTGCGAGACGTAGACGTCCTCGGGGCCGGGCAGGAAGCGCTCCTGCCGCAGAAAGCCGTAACCATCCTCAACGATATCGAGGACACCGGAGCCGAAGATATTGCCCTGCTGCTCCGTCTGCGCCTGCAGGAGGCGGTAAATGAGGTCCTGCCGCCGGAGGCGCGTCGGATTCGCGAGGCCCCAGTCGTTCGCCATCTCCAGCAATTCTTCCTGGCTCTTCGCGTCGAAATCCGCGACAGTCAGATCGTTACTGTTCGGCGCGGTGGCAGGCTCAATCGAGAAGGCGGGCGAGCGCACGATGTCGTACGAGCGGCTGGATGCGCCATTAACATTCGAATAGTCACGCCCGCTCGCGCGGTATTCGCTGCCGCCGCGACGTTCATTACCCCGCTCGGCGCCGCGTGATTGCTGATTGCCACGGTTGCCATTCTGGCCCTGCTGGTTCTGCCGCCCCTGCATGCCGCCGCGATCGGGGCGCATGTTCTGACCCTGGCGCTGATCGTCGCGCGGGGGCCGGGCGTAGGGCTGCCCGGATTGTGGGCGCTGTGGCCGCTGCTCCTCGCGCGGGGGCCGCGAATATTGCTGCGGGCGGGCGGGCACCTCGCGCGCCGGAGCAAGGGCGGCGGGCGGTTCCGGCATCTCCGGCGGCTCGGTCGTCGTCATCAGACCCGTGCCGCCGAACATCTCACGATCCGAGACAACATGCGTCGCGGCCGTCGCTCCCTCCGCGCCATCCGCGCTCGCGGTTGTAGCGGCATCCGGCAACTGCGCCTGCACGGGTGCGACCGGCTCCGGTGTGTCGTCGCTGGACGCGGACGCCGGGGGCGGGGCAGCGGCGCGCGTGCGGCGGCGCGGCGCGGCAGTCGCCTCGGGCTTCGCGGGCGGCGCGGCGGCTTCCTGGATTTTGGGGGCGCGGGCGCGGCGGCGGCGGTCAACCTTTTCGGTGGCGAGGGGAGTCGCGGTCTCAGCCGTCTCGGTGCGCTCGTCCACCAGCGTAGTTCCTTGCGTGTCGTCATTCATGAGTTGTTGCTTTATCCTTTGCTTGAGGTGGATATCAGATGCAGCGCGATGACGCGCGATGCAGCGAATGGAAAACCCGTGGATGCCGGCCCGAGGCCAGTCTGACGTGACGGCGCTGGTACCGTGACCATGTGACGACCCTGGTCATCTGCGCGCGACGACGCGTCTACACGGGGTAACGAAGGGGCAACGCTTCACTGTCTTTCCGTGTCATACAGGACACAGACATTGCTCCGGCACGCGCGGTCCACCGTGGATCCGAGAGAACTCAATGCGGGGGAGACAGTGCACAGCGGCCAATGGGCGCTGCCATGATGCGGAGTGTTCCCGCACCTATGCGTTCCGCATTTTAGCACACCTGTCAAGCAAATAGCAACTGCGGGAGCAGGCGGCGTGAGCGGTAGGCAGCGAGCGGCACGGAAACAGATCAATTCAGGGCTTGCTCTCCCTCCGGGAACTTCGCTCACTCTGGTACAACACCGCCATGCCCCCAAACATTCCAGCCCGTGCTCTCACGATGGCAATGGTGTGATACGTCCGTAGGGGCGGTTCGCGAACCGTCCTCCTCAGATCACCCCCACCGTTCGCCAACGCCCCGCCGCCGCACGAGGGGGGCTCGCGAACCCCCCTACGCATTATGTGGCGGAGGCCATCGTGGCGGCCGTCTCCGCGAGGCGTGTCGCGTAGCCCATCTCATTGTCATACCACGCCGCGACATTGACCAGGGTGCCATCCAGCACCTCGACGAGCGGAATGTCAATGAGCGACGAGAGGCGGTCGCCGACGATGCGGGATGAAGCCCACTCTTCTTCGAGCACGCCCATCACCCCGTGCAGGGGCGTGCGCTCGGCGGCGGAGCGGAATACATCGCGCACCGCATCGGCGGTCGTCGGCTTCTCCACAACGGCATTCAGCTCGACGATGCTGCCCGTGCGCACGGGGACGCGATACGCTTTGCCGGTGACGTTGAGATCGGGCCAGATGAATTTGAGCGCCTTCGCCGCGCCGGAGGATGCTGGGATGATGTTCTCGGCGCCGGCCCACGAGTCCCGCCGGTCCTTCATCGGCTGATCGGTGAGCGACTGCGAGTTCGTGTAGGCATGGACGGTGGAGAAAAGCCCCATGCGGATGCCGTACTGCTCCCGCAGCACCTTGACGACCGGCGCGAGCGCGTTCGTCGTGCAACTCGCCATACTGACGATTTTGTGCGCGGCGGGGTCGAATGTATCGAGGTTGATCCCGCGGAGCAATACCGCGTCGCAGTCATCGAGGCTCTTGCTCGGCGCGCTGACGAGCACATGCCTCGCGCCCCGGTCGAGATGCGCCTGCGCTCCGCTTCGCGTCGTCGCCCGGCCCGTGCAATCCACGACGACATCCACGCCGAGCGCCCGCCAATCCGGCAGCGCATCCATACTGTTGATGTATTTAATTCGATGGTCGCCGATCACTAGTTCGTCGCCATCGGCGCGCACCGACTCCGGCCAGACGCCGTAGTTCGTGTCCACCGCGAAGAGGGCCGCGAACGTCGGCAGATCGCGGATATCGGAAATCGAGACGGGCACGAACTGTTTGTCCCGCAGCGCTGCCTTGAGAATCGAGCGACCGATCCTGCCAAATCCATGAATCGCGATCGTGTTCATGCCTCCACCTCTCATATCACTGGCGATGATCCCGGAGCATTCCCGTTCGCGCGAACGGCGACTATGACTATCGCACATCCCTCTCCACGCCGATCAGCAACGAGCGTGACTCAGGGATATGTTGCGGGGTGGCGGCGGCGGTCGCGCGCATTGTACACTGCGAGCGATGCCTCACGGCGCGGGCACGTGACTCGAAGAGGAGGAATATCTCGTGGCGACCACCACTCACCCGTCCACCGCACAATACGAAGAAGTCCGGCAGCGCATCCAGACCGCGATTGCCTTCCCCGTGACGCCGTTCCACGCCGATTACTCGCTCGATGAGGCGGGCGTGCGACAGATCGCCCGTTTCATGGTCGAGGGAGGCATCCAGGCGCTCGTGACGGCGGGCGGTACCGGTGAACTCTATAACCTCGACCTTGATGAGTGGCGCGCGGTCGTTCGCGTGACCGCCGAGGAAGCGGGACAGCGCGCCCTGATTATCGCGGGTGTCGGGTTCAATGGCGTGACGGGCGCGAAGATGGCCCGCGAAGCGCAATCACTCGGCGCGGACGCCCTGCTGATCTTCCCGCCCTATTACCGTACGAGCGACGAGGATGGCCTCTTCCGCTATTACCAGATGATCGCACATGCGACCGAGCTGCCGATCATTCCCTATAGCCGCGACCAGGCGATCATCGGCCCGCGCCTCGCCGAGCGGTTGGCGGCAATACCGAACGCCATCGCCTACAAGGATGGTCAGGGCAGCGTGCGCAATTTTATGCGGGTGCGGCAGCATCTCGGCGACCGCTTTATCTGGCTCGCCGGCACGGGCGACGATCTCGTGCCTGCCTATTTCACTGCCGGAGCGCAGGGGTATACCTCGTCCGTCGCGAATGTCTCGCCCCGGCTCGCCCTCGACCTGCTACACGGCGCGCAGGAGGGGAATTTCATCGAGACGCAGGCGCTTGTAGATCGCGCGGTCGTGCCGCTCTACGAACTGCGGGATAAGCGGCGTGGCTACGAAGTCTCCGCGATGAAGGCGATGATGGAGGGGCGCGGCCTACCCGGTGGCCCCGTTCGCCCGCCGCTCCTCGACCTGAATGCCGAAGAGAAAGCCCAAGCCGCCGCCTGGGCCGCCGATTGGCCATATTAAGGACGAAGGGCCGAGGACTAGGGACTAAGTGGGAACGCATCTCCCTTAGTCCTTAGTCCTTAGTCCTTCGTCCTAGTCCACGGGGCGCGGGCCGGGGTCGCTGAGGTCGGTCAGGTGCAGGTGGTTGATGACGCGGACGGTCAGGTCGTTCTCGCAGCGGATCTGGCAGGAGAGGCGGACATTCTCCGGGAGATCAACTTCGCGCGCGAGTCGCCCTGTTTCCGCCTCGCCCATCGGCCCCGCGTCGCCCGCGAGCAGTTCGACGCGGCAGGTCGTGCAACGCGCGTTGCCGCCGCAGCGATGCAGGATGTCAATGCCCGCATCCTCAATGGCGAGGACGAGTTTCTTGTCCGCAGGCGCCTCAAACGTTTTATCTCCCTCGGCCGTTATCGTCGGCATGCATCGTCCTTTCTCTCTCCTCTATCCAACCACTCCCCGCCCATCGCGGAGGTCGCCCGGCTTACATCGCACGCGCGATGCCGCCGGGATCATGACCCTAGCCGGAACCGCTGCCCTGTAACGGCGCGCGGGCCGCGTCTATTCCCTCGCGCCCCTTGCCACGACTGATGCTATCACAGCCCCTTTGAGGGCATGTAAATACGCTATACTGCATCGCCGGAACGATCTTGGGTTGTTCTACGTGAAACGATACATAGCATCGAGGTAGGAGTGCCTGATCCTCAGTCCTCAGTCCTCAGTCCTCAGACCTTCCCCGTGCACGCCGTAATCGTCACGGGTGGCCCGGGGGGGGATGACACGTTCGTACGCGAGCAGTGCGCGGCGGCGGACCTGCTCATTGCGGCGGACGCGGGCGCGCTCGTCCTCGAACGGCTCGGTATCGTGCCCGATCTCGCGGTCGGCGATTTCGACACGGCGGGTCCGGAAATCGTCGCGCGGCTGACCGCCAGCGGCATCCCGACCGAGACGCACCCGGTGGCGAAAGACTACACCGATACGCATCTCGCGATGGTCATTGCCATTACCCGGGGCGCGACGGCGATCGTTGTGCTCGGCGCGCTCGGCGGCCCGCGCTACGATCATATGCTCGCCACCGCGCTCTCGCTCGCGGCACCGGCCTTCGCGGGCGTTCACATCCGCCTCGCGGACCCGCTACACGCGATGCTCATCCTCCGCGCCGGCGAATCAGTCGCGCTTCACGGCACGCCCGGAGAGTATGTCTCCCTGCTCGCCCTCACTGAGGAGGTGACGGGCGTATCCGGCGATGGCCTCCTCTATCCCCTCCCCATCATCTTCCGCCTCGGCGACAACATCGGCGTCTCCAATGAATTGACCACCGCCGATGCGACGGTTTCCGTCAGCGGCAGCGGGATTCTGCTCGTGATTCATACGCACCAACGACAGAATCCTCCCCATAATCAGCAAACCCCTTGACAAGCGGCGCACCCATACGTACATTTGTTCTACTCGGATGTTCGCGGCTTCGTTCGACCGGAGTACTTCTATGATCGCTCCTCAATTGCAGTCAGTGTTCATCTTCGTGCGCGATCTCGACCGCGCGTTGTTTTTCTATTGCGGCACACTCGGCTTGCCGCTCAGGCGGCAGTGGGCGGGCGGCGCGGAAGTCGGGGATGGCGGCGCGGTGCTCATGCTTGCCGTTGCGGACGCCGATACCGCGCCCGAAGCAACGGGCCGCTCCACGGGCATCACGTTCGCGGTTGATCGCAGAACGTATGACGGCCTCGCGGCGCGTGGTGTCTTCGGCGCATACCCCGTACACTATCCGTGGGGAACGCTGGCGCTCATTACCGACCCGGACGGCAACGAGTTCGCCCTCCTCGCGCCCGCCGCCGTGGAACGCGTGGAGGAACCGGCGCCCCGACCGATCCCGGCGATTCACGCCACGTTTCGCCCGCGTCCGCGATTGAAGGGGAATGCATCGTGACCGATAGTGAGACTGCCCAAAGGGAGCCGATACCTGCGATCCAGGCATACGTCGAGGAACATCTGCTCCACTGGCCCGGCGTGGCGAAGCGCAAGATCTTCGGCCATGATGGCTATTACGTTGAGGGGCGGCTCTTTGCCTTCATCGGCGATCGCGGTATTGTCCTCAAACCACCGGCGGACGAGAAAGCCGCGCTCCGGGCGCTCGATGGCGCGGACGGCTGGTCGCCCGATCCGGGCGCGGATCGGAGCAAGGGGAACTGGATTGAAGTCCCCTGCGCGGACGCGGATGCAGTCGAAACCCTCCTCCCCTACCTCGCGCATGCGATGACGTTCATCCGCACCGCGCCGCAGACCGGTTGGCAGGCCGAACGCCGCCGCAAGCGCAACGAGAAAAAGGGCCTCCCCATCGTGGAATCCTGACGTTGCCAGCGATGCGCATCCAGTGTAGCCTCTCCCCCTATGGAACACTCTGATCGCCACTTCTCCGCCGCGCTCGCGCGCATTGCTCTGCCGCCTGATGTGGCAATCCGTCCGTGGGCGGAGGGGGATTTCCCGGCGATTCAGACGCTCTCGGACGCGGAAGGGTGGCCCACGCCCCGTATCCGGCCCGATGAGGCGCGCGAGGCGTGGCGGCAATCGTGGCCCGCGCTCGTCGCCACGACCAACGCGGACGTGATCGCGTTCCTTCGGGCGCTGACCGATGGGCAGGTAACGATGTTCATTCCGGAACTACTCGTCGCCCCCGATTGGCAGGGGAAGGGAGTAGGCCGCTGCTTGTTGGAGGCGTGTCACATACTCTATCCGTACGTCCGTATCGAACTGTTCGCGACCGAATCTTCCGCATCGTTCTACGAAGCGAGTGGTTTCCGGCCCTTTCGGGGGTATCGCAAAAGTTATCGCTGAGAGCCATACGCCGATCACGCGGGCGGAATAGCCGCCTGTTTCCCCATCATCACATGAATCCTTTGTCCTCAGTTCGCAATCCGCCTTTGCCCGCCGACGACGACGAGATCACCATCACGCCAGACACATTCGGCGTCCGCGAAACCCGCTTCATCGAGCAGGATGATATGCTCGCGCACGCCGAGGCCATGGCTGAGAAAGTCACCGTAGATCAGGCAGCCGCCGTCCTCCAGGGAGGCATAGACCATCCGCAGAAGGTTGCTTAGGCGCGTGCGAAAGACCGCATCCGTGCTCTCCTCGCCGACGATGCCGCCGAAGGTCGTCGAGGAGACGGCGAGCGCGTAAGGCGTACCGGGGAGCGGCTGCGCGGGGGCGTCCGGGTCAAGGCGATAGCAGAGTGGCACGGCGGGCGTACCGCCCTTGCCCATCTTCTTCCGCGCCGTCTCGATATTCTCCTCATCGGTATCTAAGAGGGTCAGCCGCGATTCCGGGTACGCCGCGTGGAAGCGCGAGGCGAGCGTGCCGACGCCACAGCCGATGTCCACGACCGAGGCATCCGCCGCCAGCGGTGGCACCGCCCAGACGATCGCGGCGACCATTGCCGCGAAGTGCGGTTCGAGGTAGTTGATGTGGATGTCATACCAGCGGGCGTGCTCCCAGAAGGAGGGGTCCGGTGTCCGCGCGAGGCCGCGTCGCCACGAAATCGGTGCATCCATTGCCCTCACTCCTTCACCCTACGACGCCCGCCACTCCCGCCAGCGTAGCAAGAAGCCCCCCGCGCGGCAAGGGCAACGGAAACCGATTGAACCGCAGAGGACGCAGAGAACGCAGAGAGAGAAGAGGAAGAGAAAGAAAAGGCGGTAGGGGTTGGGCAAATGGCAGATGCTTCTCTACCTTTTCCTTCCCCTTTTTCTTTTCTCTGCATTTCTCTGCATTTCTCTGCGTCTCTGCGGTTCAATCGGTTTCTACCCGTTCCAAAAGTGCGAGGGGGAAGTGGGCGCAGAGGGCGGCGAGCGAGAGACCGGGGGTGCCGTCGCGGTCGGTGACGGTGAGTTCTTCGCCGGTAAAGATGTTCCGGTAGCGGTGTCCCGCGTGCTCCGGCGGGAGGGCGAGCCAGGTATCACCCCAGATGTCCGCGCCGAGTGGCCACTGCTCCTCGCCGCCGGTCAGGCCGACGACGAGGCGGGGCGCGACGATGATTGCCGCGTCGTCGCCATTCGTGCGGAGAAAGGCGCAGAGATGGGCAGCTTTCGTGCCCTGCGCGTCGAGCGCGCGATAGTCGCCGTCCGTGAACAGCGCATCGTGCGTGCGGCGGAAATCAAGCGTGCGGGAGACGACGAAGAGTTTGATCCGGCCATCGCCGCTCGTCTCCACCAGTTCATGAGCGAGCGCGATACTACCGCATTCCGGGCAATCGGCGCGCGCGCGGAGATCGGCGAGGATAGCGCGGCGGCGGTCGTAGTCCACAGGGCGGCGGTTGTCCGGATCCACGAGGCTGAAATCCCACAGTTCGGTACCTTGATAGATGTCCGGCACGCCGGGTGAAGTCAATTTCAGGAATTCCTGCGCCAGCGCGTTCCAGTGGCCGAAGAAGGAAACCCGGCGCTGCAATGGCGCGAAATCGGCGAGGAAGGCGTTGTGGTCACTCTCCGCCAGGAGAGTAGTGACGAACTGCCGCAAGGCGCCGTCATACGCCTCGTTCGGGTTGATCCAACTGGTGTGGACCTTCGCTTCCTTCTCGGCTTTCAGCATATACGCCGCGATCCGCTCGCGGAACTCCCCAAACGATGCGGACGTCGGGAAATCCGTCGGCCACGCGCCGAGCAGCGTCTGATAGAGGAGGTATTCGGCGTTGCGGTCGGGATAGCGATCGCCCGCAATCTCCGTCTTCGCGCGGGCATTCATCCGGCTCCAGCGATTGAGGGCGGCGCGCCACTCTTCCGGAATTTCGGAGAGAACATCAATGCGCGCCCGCACGTCCTCACTCCGCTTCGTGTCATGCGTCGAACTGGCGAGCATCGCGTGCGGCCAGCGGCGGGCGCGTTCGGCGTTCCGCTGATGGAACTCCGGCACCGAGACGCCGAACTGCACTGGATGGCCGCCAACTTCATTGAGAGAGACGAGGCGGTTGTAGACATAGAATGCGGTATCCTCAACGCCCTTCGCCATCACCGGCCCGGTGATCTGCTGAAACTTCATCACGAACGCGATGAGCGGTGGCCGATCCTCCGGGCGGAAACTGTCAATATTCCGCAAGAGCAGGGTATCGCCAAGGAAATTGAACAACTGGCCTGCCGTACGCGGATTGCGCCGCTTCGCCTCCGCCACCGCCGCCTCAATGTATTGTCCGTCGTGCTGCGTCACGGACGCGGTCGTGTCCGTTGTGTAGGTACGATAGACGGGCAAGCAGGCGATCACCTCGCGGATGGCGAATGTGAGGCTGTTCAATGTGAAGTCGCGATAGGAGCGATTCCGCTCGGAGATACGCTCCAACTGGTGGGCGAGCGCGTTGATCTCGCTGGCAAGCGAGATGAGCATAATCATCTTCTTCGTCGAGTTGGTGAGATTGTTGAACGCCGTCTGATTGCCGGTGAAGCGCGCGTATATCTCGTCAATTGCCTTGCGGTGGTTGGCATCCACGAAGAGGCCGTTCGCCTCGTTGAGGAAGTCGTATCCCGTTGTCCCGGCGACCAGCCAATTTTCCGGCAGCGTCTCTCCCTCGGTGAGAATTTTCTCCGCGACGACATAGAGTGGCAAGTGCGGCGGTGTATCGTTCTGCTCGATATACGCGTCGAACCAGGCGCGCACCGCCTCTTCCAGTTCACCCGCCTCCTCCGCGTCGTGCTCCGGCATGCGCGCGCGGACACAAGCGAGAATGTACTGCTCCTGCAACTGACGGAAGTAGTGTGGCGGGTCCCAGAGGCCGTCTGGGTGGTCAATGCGCAGGCTGGTCGCCTTACCCTCCGCCAGCAACCGAAAAACGAGCGCATGGGTCGCCGTGAAGACCGCCGGTTCTTCCACACGAATCGCCGCTAGTTGGTTCACATCGAAGAAGCGGCGGTAGTTGATCTCTTCCGCGGCGACGCGCCAGAAAGCGGGGCGGTAGGGCTGCGCGTCCAGCAGGTCATCGAGCATCTCAATGCCCGTCTCGTCCGCCGTGTTGAAGGCGTCGAGCGCGGCGGTGATGCTTTCACGGATTTCCGTCCTTGCATCGTAGAGCGCGGCAATACGCCGCTTAATGACCTCTTTTTCGCGATGTCGCTCCGCCATCTTCTCGGGATCGGTCTCGTCCGTCGCGGGGAGATAGCCGAGCGCGGTGAGGATACTTTCCAATTCGAGTGCCTGCGCATCGTCCGCGCCCAATTGCTCGATCAGCGCGTCGAGGTGATAGCCGAGGATGCGATCGTAGGTCTGCGGCGCGATGGGCAGCACCGTCCCCCAATAGTGGAGGAAGAACGCGCCGTTCTCGTAGGAGAGCCGCAACTGACCGCCTTCGAGCACGCCGCCGTACTGGTCGCCGAGTATCGGCAGCAGCACTTTGTTCGCCAGTTCGCGCTTGACCGGGTCCCAGTCAATGTCGAAAGTCGTCGCGTAGAGCGAACTGGGGCCATTCTCCAGCACATCCATCCACCAGCCGTTGCCGGGATCGGCGATGCCCATGTGGTTCGGCACCATATCGAAGACGAGGCCGATTCCCCGCTCTCGGAGTGCGGCAGCGAGGGTATCGAACTCCTCCTCGGTGCCGATCTCCGGGTTCAACTGGCTATGGTCGCAGATGTCGTAACCGTGATCGCTGCCCGCGCACGCCTTGAGTAGGGGCGAGGCGTAGAGGTCGCTGATGCCGAGGTCAGCGAGATAGGGGACGAGGGGCAAAGCGTCTGTGAAGGTGAAATTGCGGTTGAACTGGAGGCGATAGGTCGCACGGGGGATGCGTGCCCGTTCCAGCAGTTCCCGTGCGACGGTGGCGACGGACGGCAGGGCACGAATCTCTTCCAACGTCGTCTCTCCTACTTCCATGCCTAGCCCCTCCCCGAGCGCGATGAAATGCGTCACCCATTCCTGCGCCGATTCGTCGCCGCGCCGTGCCCGCCGGTGGAATTCGCGGTAGCGCGTCTGGAGCAGGTCGTAGTACACATTCTGGGCATGCCAGAAGACGATCCCGAACGGCAACAGTTGCGCGACCTCGACCACCGCTCGGAGCGCGACGAGCGGCGCGAGTTCCGCCGGGTTCGCCTGCAATTGGGCGGAGAGCCGTTCCGCTCGTCGCCGCAGCATGTAGGAGAACCCGGCGGCGTCGAGTGCGACGTGCCACGTCTCCGCATCCGCGAGCAGCGTCTGGATGCGGTCATGATCCAGCGGTTCGGCGGCGAGGGCACGCCGGAGATCGCCATTGAGGATGAACGCGGCGGCGGTCTGGAAGGCCTGCGGCAGCGGCACATGCAGGTCGCGCACGAAGCGCATCAGCGGCGCTTGCCGGTCGTATATCTGGCGGTAACTCGCCTCGTCCTCCGCGAGCGCGACATCGAGCACGCTGTCGAGAATCTTCCGCTGCTCGTCGCGGAACAAAGTCTTGAGGGAGTACATAGATTCACCGAAGTAGCGATCCATCGCGCGGATCGCCTCCGGGAAATCCACGCGTGCGAGGGCTTGGGTGATATGCGCGACGAAGGCATGGTATACCTCCATGTCCATATCGGCCCCCACACCGCTAGTGATCGTGTGGTCGCCGAGCGAGAGCGCGCCGAAGGTCTCCACGGCGGACTCGCCCGTGATGCGCGACGTGAAGCGCGCCCGCCCGACGATGAGCACTGCCCGGCCCGCTTCGAGCCGCCGATACTCCTCGCGCTCGACGGTGTAACAGTAGACCGCCACATTGTCGGGATACTCCTCAAAGAGAGAACTGATCGCGTAGTGCGCGGCGAGCTTCTCGGTATCCACAACGGCCGGCTTGACGAATTTCTCGTAGATCGTCCGCCCGTCGCGATGCTCGCGGATATTGCTCTTCGCCTCCGCGAGGAGGGCGAGGAAGTGCGCCTCGAACGACTCGCCGGAGATCGTCTCCGCCAGTTGGATCACGCGCCCGGCGTACTCGATCACCTGCACCGTCTCGATACCGGAGAGTTCATCGAAGAACCAGCCGCAACTCGTGTACATCAGCATCGCGTGCCGCTGCATTTCCAACAGCTCCCAGAGCCGGATGCGCTCGGCCTCAGTCAGTTCATGTGTCGTCTGCTCAGCGAGGAAGTGCGCGACGTTCTCATCCGTGCGGTCGAGAATGACCGAGACATATGCATCGCGCGCCGCCCACGGATCGTGGACGAGATCGTGCATCCCGGCCTCGTAGACGGGCGCGACGGCATCCCGCAGCCAGTCGAGCGCGGCGCGCAGCGGCCCACGCCACTCCTGATTCCAGTCCCGGCGACCGCCGGTATTGCAGCCGCAATTGCTCCGCCACCGCTCGACGCCGTGGTCACAACTCCATGCGGTGTTCTCGATGATCTGCACCTCGTGGGTCGGCGGGAACCTCTCCAGATACTCGCCGTAGATGGTCAGGCGGGCGAGGTCGTTCGACTCAATATGATGAAGCGCGTAGGCGAGCGCCATGTCGCCGTGCATGTGGTGATGGCCATATGTCTCGCCGTCCGTCGCGATATGCACCAGTTGCGGCCATGTCCGCTCATCGGAGAACGCGCCGAGCAGTCGGTTCGCCAGATTCTCGCCTCGGTCCAGCAGCCCCTCGAAGGCGACACCGCGCGAGATCGGGCCATCGTAGAAGAAGAGCGCGATGCTTCGGCCCGATGGCAGGTGCTGGACGTAGGCGCGCGTCGGGTCAATCCGCGCGCCGGAAACGTCCTCCCACTCCTCCGCGCCGCGCTCGCGTACCAGCCCGGCCTGCGACGGCGCGAGTACCGTGAAGGTGATGCCCTGCTCCGCCATGAGGTCGAGGGTTTCGAGGTCCACAGCGGTCTCGGCGAGCCACATCCCCTCCGGGTCACGACCGAAGCGATGCACGAAATCCGCGATACCCCAACGAATTTGCGTCCATTTATCGCGCCGGTTGGCGAGCGGCAGGATGATGTGATTGTAAACCTGCGCCATCGCCGAACCGTGGCCGGAGAACCGCGCGCGGCTGTCGCGGTCGGCATCGAGGATCGCCGCGTAGATGTCGGGCGCTTTCGCCTCCATCCACGCCAGCAGCGTCGGGCCGAAGTTGAAACTGATGCGCGCGTAATTCTGGACGATCTGCGCGATCCGCCCCGCGCCGTCGAGGATGCGGGAGGCGGCGTTCGGCGCGTAGCACTCCGCCGTGATCCGCTCGTTCCAATCGTGATACGGATACGCGGAATCCTGCAACTCGATCGCTTCGAGCCAGGGGTTCTCGCGCGGCGGCTGGTAAAAGTGGCCGTGGATACAGACGTACTGGTCAGTCATTGTTTCCCTTATATCCTCACCCCGGCCCCTCTCCATCGCTCCGAGATCCGGGAAAAGAGGGGCTTGTCCGGCGATGGAGAGGGGAGGGGAAATCGGTGTTATGTCGGCGCTTCCGTTCCGAATAGGACGGCGCTCCATGCGGGCAGCGTCACTGTCGCGCCGCCTGGGGGCAGTATACCGGGTATGGCGCTTCCTGGCCCGCGCCAGCGTTCGTCGGCGGAATCGAGCAGTTTGTGCCACGATGTTTCCGGTTGCGGAACGACCATCCGTTGCCCCCGGTCGCTGAAGTTGAAGAGGGCGAGTGTCTGATCGTTCCCGGCCCAGCGGCGCACGGCGAGCGTTTTCGATTCGTCATCGGCCTGCACAGCGAGCGATCCCAGATCGAGCGCGGCGAGCGCGGGGCGGGTACGACGCAGACGCAACAACTCCTGATAGAACCGCCAGCGCGCGCCATGCGGGCCGTCTTCACGCTCGCGGTGGGTGAGTTTGGAGCGCTGGAAGGTGGTGGGGTCGTCGGGATCGGGAATCTCGCCCTGCCAGCGGAAGGAGGCAAACTCCGCTCGCCGTCCCTCGCGCACCGCCGCGATCAGCGCCGGGTCGCCGTGGCTCGTGAAATACTGGAACGGCTGCGGCTCGCCGTACTCCTCGCCCATGAAAAGTAGCGGCACGAAGGGTGAGAGAAGCACCGCCGCTGCCGCCAGTTTCGCCGCCTCGTCGGGGACGATATGACCGAGGCGGTCGCCCGTCGCGCGGTTGCCGACCTGATCGTGATTCTGGGAACAGACGACGAATCGCCAGCCTTCAGCGGGAAGTGCGCGGTTGCCATGCCGTCGCTGCCGGTGCGTTGAGTACTTCCCGGCGTAGACGAAACTCTCGCGGAAGGCCTGGGCGAGATCACCGACACTCGTGAAATCCGCGTAGTAGCCGCGCTGCTCACCGGTGAGAAGAACGTGCAGCGCGTGATGAAAGTCGTCGCTCCACTGCGCGTCCATGCCGTAGCCGCACTGATCCGGCGGCCGGATCACTTTCGCGTCATTCAGGTCGCTCTCCGCGATCAGCGTGAACGGGCGACCAATCTCCTTCGCGCGGGCATGGGTGACATCGGCGAGTTCGCGCAGGAAGGGGTACGCGGAGCCGTCCTTGATCGCGTCAATCGCATCAAGTCGGAGGCCGTCGAAGTGAAAGTCTTCGAGCCATTGCAGGGCATTGCCGAGAAAAAAGCGGCGCACCTCATCGCTCCGCGGGCCGTCGAAATTCACCGCCGCGCCCCACGGCGTCGTGTACCGTTCGGTGAAGTAGGGCGCGTAATCCCCGAGGTAGTTGCCCTCCGGCCCGAAATGGTTATAAACGACATCGAGAAGAACGGCGAGGCCGCGCGCGTGGCAGGCGTCCACGAGCCGCATTAGCCCTTCCGGCCCACCGTAGGAGTTCTGGACCGCGTAGAGTTGCACACCGTCATAACCCCAGCCGCGGTCGCCGGGATACTGCGCGACGGGCATGATCTCGATTGCCGTGACTCCCAACTCCTTCAAGGTATCGAGATGGCGGATGGCGGCATCGAACGTCCCCTCCGGCGTGAACGTGCCGATATGCAGTTCGTAGAGAACGAACCGCTCCAGCGCAAGGCCGGGCCACTCCGCGTCGCTCCAGCGAAATGCGCCGGGATCGGTGACGGCGGATGGCCCATGCACGCCCTCCGGCTGGAAGCGGGAGACGGGGTCGGGCCGCTCCTGCTCGCCATCGAGCCGGTACCGATACCGCGCACCGGGCGCGATGCCGCCTACCGTGGCGCGGTGATAGCCCCGGTCTTGATTGTCCCGCTCCATCGGCACCGTGCGTTCGTCGAGAACAAGATCAATCCGCTGGACGAGCGGCGCCCAGACACAAAAATGGCACCGACCGTCATTGAGATAAGTCGCGCCCAACCGTTCATCCGCCTGCATATCCACTCTTTCGCTCGTTACGCCCCATCCTCCGTAGCGCCGATGCTCCGTAGCGCGTCTTCGGCGATCATCGCAGGATTAAGGCCACAATCGGGACTGTGCCAACTGTTCGACGGGCGATCAGGACTGCTCGACCGCGATGCGGGCACCCAGGGCGATCAGCACCACGCCCGTCACCCTCTCCATCCGTCGGCGCATGGCGAACGCGCTGAAGAAACGATGCATGACCGTCTGATCCATGCCCGTAGTGTGACAGAGATACGGGGGTTTACACCACCGCCAGGAAAGAATGGAATCAGCCCATCCAATTCGCCGGTCTGATCGTGACAGGTTGCCGCCGATCATTGATTTGACGGATGGCTCGCGCGACGCTATCCCGTATGATCGTCGCGCGGCGGCGGGTTGATGAGCCGGCGTTCATTGAGCCATGCGGAGACGATCATCCGCATCATCTCCGAGCGAGAGACATGCTCGGTTTCCGCCTGCGCGTCGAGTGCGTCAATCCACTCGCGCGGCATCTGGCACATGACGTTGAGGAGCGGCACACCATACCGGGACCGACGACCAGGGCTTCGAACCGCCTCGTCTTCCATCGTGCCTCCCTTTGTCTCCACTGGCTCTCTGGTCATGGAACGGATAGATTGGATAATGGTTGCGTTTCGTATAAGAGAGTATTTGCACGGAGTGATAGACCATCGCGCGATGGCCGTTGACGGACCGCTGAGACCGGATACACTCGCAGCGGTGGATGCGATTGCGAGAGAGGTCCGTATAGGTGCGCAGCAAACTCACGCGGGACGCCCGCCGATTATTTCTCCTGCTCGCCCTGCTCATGGCGATCTCCAGTTCCCCCACCCGCGCGGCGGGAACAGTCACGGTCGCGGCGAGCACGGCGACGCCCGATTTCCCGCAAAGCATCGCCTTCCATCTCGAGGCGAGCGCTCAAGGAGCGGAGATTGCGCGTGTCGCGTTGCTCTATCATCCGGTAGCGATGCCCACGGTCAAGCGAATCGAGATTCCGACCGAGCGCGGATCGCGTGTCACGCTCGATTACGCGCTCGATACGCAGTCCCGCTATCTTCCCCCGGGCCTTGATGTCGAGTACCGCTGGCTGCTCACGCTGAGCGACGGCACCGAGACCCGCACCCCGCCCGCAACGTTCCTTTACATGGATGGCCGCGAAACATGGAAAAAGATCGCCAGCGGCCCGGTGACGCTCTGGTGGGACGGCACCGATGCAAGCATCGGCCAGAACGCTGCGGATACCGCCGCCCGCACGATCAAGAGGCTCAGCACCACTTTCAATGTGCGGGAGGATCGGCCCGTTCGCATCCTGCTCTACACCAATCAGCGCGACATGCTCGCGGGGCTGCCGCCGAACAGCGCACCCTGGCTGGGCGGCAGCTCGACGCCCGCTCTCGATCTCATCCAGGCGGTCGTTGATCCCACGGGGGTGGGGGCGGACTCCTCGCCCGCCGCGCAAATCAGCCGGGTGATCCCCCACGAGGTCAGCCGGCTAATCACGTACCGGGCAAGCGAAAATCCCTACAACACGCTGCCGACCTGGCTCGACGAGGGGCTGGCGACCGTCAATCAGGAAGCGCCGGACCTGCGCTTGCGCCCGCTGCTCTTCGACGCTGCCACGAACGGCACGCTCATCCCGTTGCGCGCGCTCGACTCGCCATTCCCGCTCGATCCGAACCGGGCGCTGCTGTCCTACGCGGAGAGTGAGAGCGTAGTGAGCTACATCACGAACGCCTACAAGCCGGGAACGATCCCCGCGCTGGTGGCGGCCTTCAAGGATGGGCTCTCGTATGACCAGGCGGCGCAGCGGGTGCTCAAGGAGGGCATTGACGCGCTGGACACGGACTGGAAGGCGAGCCTCAACTACGGCGGCGATCAGGGCGGCATCACCGGCTGACGCCGGGAACCCTGAATCCGGCGCGGCGATGCGCGGGTAGCGCTGGAGCGTGGTCTATTTTCGGACGGTTGATGTACGTTCGTCCACTCGGGCGGATCAGAAAATATGGATTGGTGAGAGACGATGATCGCTTCTCCGTCCACGTATGCGCCTTGCCGAAGCGGTGAATACGGCGTACGCTCGTGTGCGGGTACGGATCACGACGAAGGAGCGGGCGATGGCAGGAGAGAAACCCCACTACGACGCGCTTCCGATGCACTTCGGCATGAACCTCGCCAGCGCGATTGGCGGCGAGGAGTTCATGGGCATCACGCTCACGGCGGTCGTCATTGACGGCGATCACGCCTTCTTCGACGCGGGCGCACTCCATGGCCGCTCGCAAGCGCAGCAGGGAATCCAGTTTTCCCGCGACAAAGCGGACGTGCCGGACGGCGCACGCGTCGCGATGGTCTTCCTCGGCGTGCGCGACACGGAGCCGGAAACCGCGCATTACGAGGGGATGATCGCCTGCGCGCTCCTCATTGATCGCGCGGCGGGTACGGGCTGGCGCGACCTGACGCAGGAAGCGATGGCGATGCGCCGCGTCCTCGACGGCACCGTGAACCTCGATGACTTGACAGCGGGCGAGCGGGCCGCCCTCCAGCGCGCCCTCGAAGAACCGCTCGGCGGCGCGCTCTGGCGAAACACCGACGCGGCGCGTCAAGCGGCCGTCCGTGGCCCAATTCAGGAGGTATCCGCATGAGCGCGACACCATCCCGACCGCCGATTGATTCCGCGACCTTCTGCCAGCGGATGACGCAATCATACGAGAACCGCATCCCGGCAGATGTCCGCACGATCATCACCGAAGAAGCAATCGCCCCGCTTGGCCCGCGGCCGCATATTGTGGACCTCGGCTGCGGGCCGGGGCTGTGGCTGCGCGATATTGCCGCCCTCCGGCCCGACGCCACACTCGCGGGGTACGACCGCGACGCGACAATGCTCGACGCGGCACGTCGCCTCGGCCTTAAGCATGCGAAATGGCATAGCGCGGATGTCAGCGCACCCGATTTCACACTCAGGTCAGATTCGTGCGATGTGATCGCGGCACACTTCTTCTTTCATTTCCTCGCCGACCCGCGCCATCTCCTGACGATGATGCACGACGCCTTGCGGCCCGGCGGTTCGTTTGTCATGACGGGCTGGGTGCGCTCCTCAATGGCCGATTTTTACGCGTTCTGGGGGCAGACGCGCGCGGCGATTGAGAGCAGTTCGCCCGATGCGCCACCCCCGAACGATCCCGAAGCCTTCTGCTATCAACGCTTCGCGGAGTTCAACCGCTACACCCTCGACGACATCCGCTGGCTGCTCGACCGCCACGGCTTTACCACCCGCCGCGATGGCATGTATACGAAGAACTTCGCCTATCTTATCGCTGGCGCGAAGTAGCGAGTTCGGAGTTCGAACTCATTGCTCATCGCGCATTGCTCCGCTATGATGAGGATGATGGATGCTCGTCCATCGGTGCAGCGCCCATTTCGTGCCGAATCGTGGCAAATCACGAGCGGGGGAACCAATCCATCGGGGTGAATCAACGGGGTGAACCGTTGTAGGGCCGTCTCTCCGGCCCGAATCCGTCAGCTAACCTCGTAGGCGTCATCGAGAGGGAACACGGCGCAGGTCTCCTGTCAGCCCTTCCCGGCTGCACCACAAACCGCGCGATCCGGGTCGCCACATCGTGTGGCAGATACCTGGCTATCGCGCCATGTGGAAGGGGGTTTGGCATGGACCGTCCGCTGTTGCCTACACTGTTGATCGCCACGGATACGTGGGAACTCGTGTACGACTACAACCGTATCCTCTTACCGCGCGGCATCCGCACCGCGCCGCATCCGCTCAATCACCGGCTGCTGACGCGCGTGCGGGAGCATCAGCCGATCGCCATCCTGCTCGATTTCTCGGAAGCGGAGCGCGATCACGGCCTCTTCCTCATTGATGCCCTCCGGCACGATCCGCGCACGGCGGCCTGCCCGGTAATCGCCATCCTCGATGATCCGGTCGCCTACAGCGCGATCACTGGCCGGGCGTACCTGCATGTTCGCGCCCAGTTGAAGCCGGTCAGCGCGGAACGTCTGCTCTCGCTCGTCGGCGAATACATCCCCGCGCTGCCAGTACCGCCCCCGCACGGCGATCAAAGCCTGCTCATGCACGCGGACGATTAGGGGAAGTTCGAGGTTCGAGGTTCGAGGTTCGAGGTTCGGAGTAATCAGTCCAAGCAACTTCGAATCCCGAACTTCCCCGCGTTGACAGCCTGCGGAGCCGGTGCTACCGTCGTTTCATGTGAATCATCGCCCATCCGCAGGAGCCGAAGGGACTATGCAAACCGCTGCCCCACCGCTGCACGATCTCGCGCCGGACCTCCGGGAGAAATACGACC
>JAICJW010000442.1 GCA_025928215.1 Chloroflexia bacterium
AGGTGGCACCCGATGAAGTACCCGCCCTCCGGCTCCGACCACGTCATGCCGGCCGGGGCCATCCGGTCGAGCGCGGCGAGCATCGCGTCCCGCCGCTCCCGATAGGCGGGGCGGAGGTCCGCGACATGCGCCGCCAGCCAGCCGCGCGTGAGAAAGGTCTGGAGGATGTGCTGCATCGCGCTGTTCGGCTGGACATCCATGCTCTGCCGGGCGAGCGTCACGGCCTCCGCGACGGGCGGCGGCGCGGCGAGCCAGCCGAGCCGCAGGCCGGGGAGGAAAATCTTGCTCATCGTGCTCAAGTAGATGACGAGGCCGCGCCGGTCGAGGGCGGCGAGGCGGGGTGGTGGATCGTCGCCGTACGCCAGTTCGCTGTAGGTGTCATCCTCGACAATCGGCACGCCGTACCGCGCTGCCAATGCGAGGAGGGTGTGCCGCCGCGCGAGGGAGAGCGTTACGCCCGTCGGGTTCTGGAAGGTCGGCAGCGTGTAGATGAACTTCGGGCGGTGGCGCGCGAGTGCCTGTTCGAGCAGATCCATCCGCATGCCGTCGTGGTCGAGGGCGATGGGCAGCAGCCGCGCCCCCGCGCCGCGAAAGACCTGCAACGCGCCGAGGTAGGTCGGGGATTCGACGACCACCGCGTCGCCCGGTTCGAGCAGCACGCGTGCCATGAGATCCAAACCCTGCTGCGAGCCGTGCAAGACGACGATCTGCTCCGCTGCGGTGCGAATACCGCCGCGCGCCATCCACGCGACGAGCGCTTCACGCAGCGGCAGCGACCCCTGCACCAGGCCGTAGACGAAGAGTTCCGGGCCGTACGCATCGAGCGCCTCGCCCATCGCGCGGCGAAAGCGATCAACTGGGAAGAACTCCGGCGCGGGCGCACCGGTGCCGAAGGCGACCGTGCCGGGTTGGCTCGCGGCGAGCATATCCCGCAGCGCCGGATCGCGCAGCCGCTCAGCCGCGGGGCTGAAGAGCGTCTGCCAGGCGAGGGGTTGCGGCGGATTGGCCCCGTCCATCACCGCATCGCTCACCCAGGTGCCACGCCCGACGCGCGCCTCGACCATTCCCGTCGCGACGAGATCGCGGTACGCCGTGACGACCGTCGTGCGGTTGACATTGAGGCGGGCGGCGAGTTTCCGTTCCGGCGGCAGGAGCGTGCCGACGGGCAGGCTGCCCTCCTCGATCCGCGCGATCACCTGCGCGACGATCTGGCGGTAGAGCGGCGTGCTGTTTTCCCGGTCGAGGTGAATCTCCATCATCCCTACCCCCTTCTTTCTGCACGCAGCATAGCGGTCGGGCCTGCGCGACGGAACGGCCAATGGTTGTCGAGTGGAGCAGTCCAATCGCTATGACGGTGCTACGGGAATGGCGGGATGATGACCGGATCGCTCGCGATCATCGCGCTGGCGATGCCGGACGCGCTCACTGTCCGAATGCCGTAGCGGTATGTTCCGGCCTGGGGTGCCGTATCTATCCACACCGCGCCGCGGAGGGGCATCGGCGAAAGGGGAGTCTCCGGCTCGCGATCATGGATGAGGGAAACCTGATAGGTGAAGAAGTATGGCTCGCGGCTCGGTTCCCAGCGGAGGATGACATTCCCTTCCTCAACTGCCGCCGTCACCCATTGCGGCGCGGCGGGCACGTCGGGCAGAAACGGCGTGAGCCAGTAGAGCAGCGTCGTGAATGGCGCGATGGTGAAGCGGTCGTTGAAGGTGCCAGTGTCGGGCGTGATTCCCTGCTGGATCGGCGTGAAGAGCGCCAGTTCCTGTGCCTGCCGGATCGCCCGTGCCGTCGCCGCATCGGGAGCAGGAGGGGAGAGCCGCGCGCCCGCCGCCGTGTACGCGTTGGCGTGCGTCGCGTCTATCTGGAAGCGGGCGACATTCACGCGTTGCCACGGGAGGTCGGTGATCGTGTACTCCACGGTGCGCGGTTGCGCGGCCACGGCATCGCTTGGATAGACGGAAAAGAGCGCGCCGATCTGCTGCTCCCCGACGGTCAGCAGGTGGAAGAGGTCGGTAGTTGGATAGCAATACTCGGTGCCGTTGATGACCGTGCCACGCGCGTTTCCCAGCAGGCGGAGCAGTTCGTAGAAGTGATAGACCGGCAGTTTGAAGAGGTCGCTCATCGCGGTCGGGGAAGCGCGCGTCATTACCGCGCGGCGTCCATCGAAGGGGGCCTGCACGAGGTGCAGGTTCGCGTTGTCTGACGCGGCGTAGAAGCGCATCCCGGTGTCGCGGTATTTCACGCTCAATCCGTCGTACGCGACGAAGAGGCTCGCGAGCCACGCCGGGAATTGCTCGGTCATGCGCGGCGCATAGGGGAGATCGAAGCCGACTTTCATATCAGCCTCATTGTTGATGATCGGCAGATTCGCCGCACGTTCCGGCACGATCTCAAGCGCCATGCGCGCCGTCTCCTCGGCGGCGGTAACGAGGTCGCTGAGGGCGGGTTCGGAGTTCGAGGTTCGAGGTTCGAGGTTCGGAGTGGGATCGGAACCTCGGTCCCATGTCCCTTTCTCGTGGAAGGAGAGGAAGTCGCACTGCACGTCCGGCTCATCGTGCAGGAACTGGAGGAAGCGGCGCATCAGCGGCGCGCCCGCCGCGTCATCCGTTGCGGGTAGCCAGGCGAGGGCGGGGCCGCCGAGCCGGATCGGATAGCCGCTGGCGCGCACGGCGGCGGCGGTGGCGCGGTAGCAATCGAGGTACCGCGCGAACGTGCCCTGCCAGAAGACGGGAATATTCGGCTCATTCCAGACCTCGAACCACCATGTCCGCATCGCCGCCAATCCGAAGCGCGGATCGGCGGCCAGCGCGTCGAGGAAATCGCGGACGAGCGCCTGCCACACATCGAATGACGCGGGCGGCGCGATTGGCGACGTCGAAACCGACGGCGGGAAGAAACTCAACTGGACAAAGGGGATCAACCCGCGCGCCGTCAGCGCCTCCAGCCCCGCGAAGGAATTGGAAAAGGACTGAGGAGGAGCCGTCTCACTCTCGGTCGGTGTCGTCCGCTCCTTCGTGCCGCTATTGAGGGAGCCGAAGAAGCGCACCGCCGTGAACGCGCCCGGCGAGGCGGCGAAATGATCGAGGAGCGGCGCGAATGAGGGATCGGCAAGCCAGTCCACATCGAAGACGCCAACCATGCCAAATTCGTCCGGGCGAACCGGCGGATCATTGGCGGGTTTCGCGGAGGTAATGAGCACGGCGCGGGGAAGTGCCGCGTGCTGCGTGCCGCGTGCCGCGGGTCTCCTTTGGGAGGCATGAGCGGTACTGGCTGTCCGCTGGCTACAGGCAGCGAGCAGCGCGCCCGTCGCGACCGTGGCGGAGCGGGTGAGGAGCGCCCGGCGGGAGTAACGCGGGCGCCGTTCAGGAGGCATTGCGGATGCCGATGCTTCATCGTCCATAGCG
>JAICJW010000378.1 GCA_025928215.1 Chloroflexia bacterium
GGCGGTCGCCATCTCCAGCAGGCGCTCGGTCGTGAAGGTGCGGTAGGCGATGGCGTCGCAGTATCGTTCGAGGACGCGCGCGGCGTCGCGGATCGGCTCGCGCGTGCCGAGGGCGATCTCCGTCGTCCCGAGCGTCAGCGGGTGCGCGCCGAGTTGCGCGATGCCGACCTCGAACGAGCCGTGCGTGCGCAGGCTCGGCTTCTCCAGGATCGTCGCGACCGCCCGCCCCGCGAGCAGGTGCATGTGGCTCCCCTTCGGCGCCGCCTTCAGCCGCGCCGCCAGATCGAAGATTATCACCGCCTCATCGCGTGAGAGGTCCGTCATTTTCAGAAAATCGCGCTTGGTCACGAACCCACCCCCGGCCCCCTGCCGACGCGGCAGGGGGTTGACTCAGTCCGAATATCGTGGCCTTCCCCAATCTCCTCGATCTACCGGAGGCTCGTTCTCCCTTCCTGCCTCGGGCAGGGGGTTAGGCAGTATACCGTACGGTGGCGAGGGCGTGCGGCGGCAGTTCCACGCGCCAGCCGTCGGAACTATTCCCGTTCACGGGGAAGGGAACGGGTGCGACATGGTCGGGATCGTCGGGACTGTTCTGCTCACGCGGGTTGGCAGCGGTGAGCAGGTGGCCCTCGGCGAAGGCGGCGTTGCCGATACCAGAGAGGGCGATGGTGGCGCCCTCGGTGAGATGGCGGTTAATGAGCGTAATGGCGATGCCCGTACCATCCGTGGAGGCGGTGCCGCTCACTGCGGCCGCACCGCCAGGGATGGTCGCCCCGCCGTCCACCACGACGCGGAGCGCCGTCGCGCCGATGTGCGGGGCATGGAGATGGAGGACATGATAGGTTGGCGTCACCCACATCCGGCCGCCGTCCTGCTCGGTCATTACCGGAGCATGGAGGACATTGACGATCTGGGCGAGGTTCGCCATCGAGAGGACGGTGCATTGCCGGTGGAAGCCTTCCAGCGCGATTGCCGCCGCGAGCGCGTCCCGAAGCGTCCCCGCCTGCTCGTAGGTGATCGGTCGCCGTCCGGGGATCGCGCCCCAGCCGTTCCGGCGCGCCTCGGGGTGCCAGACGCCCCATTCATCCAGCGCGATGCCGATCCGCCGCTGCCCGCCCGTCGCGCGGGCGATGATCGCCGCGGTTCGCTGGACGAATGCCTCCGTCGCGTCCGCTTGCGCGAGCAGGGTGTAGTAATCGTCGCCCGTGAAGTCTCGTTCCGGCCCACCGGCGGACCAGTAATCATGGATGGAGAGGTGGTCCACCAGGTCGAGCCGGTTACCGAGCGTTTCGAAGAACGTGCTGTTCCATTCGTCTTCCAGGCCGCAAGCGACGAGTTCCGCTGACGGGTCCACATGCCGGAGCATCGTCGCGTATCGCCGGTACTCACGCGCATAGGTTGCCGCATCGTAATTGCCGCCGCAACCCCAATTCTCATTGCCGACGCCCCAGAGCCGCACGCCGAACGGTTCTCCCGCGCCGTTCGCGGCCCGCTCGCGCGTGAGGGTCGTGTCGAGCTGGCTGTTGCAATATTCCAGCCAGTCGCAGAGTTCCTGCGGCGTGCCGGTGCCGACATTGCCCGCGAGATACGGCTCCGCGCCGATCAGCGCGCAGAGCCGGAGGAATTCATGTGTGCCGAGCGTGTTGTCGTCCTCGACCGTCAAGCCGCAGGACATGCCGAGCCGTCGGGGTCGCGCCTCCGGTGGCCCAATGCCATCGCGCCAGTGGCAATGATCGGCGTAGCAGCCACCCGGCCAGCGGAGCAATGGCACAGGCAACGCACGTAAGGCATCGAGCACGTCCGTCCGGAATCCCGCATCGTGCGAAACGGCGCTGTCGCTCGTGCCGACCCAGAGGCCGTCATAGCAGCAGCGGCCCAGATGCTCCGCGAAATGACCGTAGAGCCGGGGCGAAATCGTGCCAATCGGCGCGTCGGTACGGATACGGATCGTTGTATCGGCCACGCTGCCTCCCCTGCCCCCTCCCGGAACGGGAAGAGCGTTTGACTCATCTCGATACCGTGACGTATCACCAAACGCGCCTGCATTTCGGCGGCTCACTCCCCTTCCCTGTGGGAAAGGGGGTTGGGGGGTTAGGGTACCACGATTGTGCGCTATACTGCGCCGCGAAAGAGAAAGGAGGTACGCTCCGGTATGGCGCACGACGACTCACTGGCGATCCGCGTCGCACCCCGGACAAAGGTGCATCTCCGCGATCATGACCCCGCCGATACGCAGGGGCTGAAGCGCGAGGAGGCTGAGGAGCGGACCCAGGCGCGGTGGGCAGAGTTCGCCGAGACGCAGGAACTGCTCTACGGCGCGGCGCGGCAGAGCGTGCTGATTATTCTGCAAGGGATGGACACGAGCGGCAAGGACGGCACGATCCGCAAGGTGATGGCACCGATCAATCCGCAGGGGTGCGACGTCGTCGCCTTCAAGGAGCCAACACCCGCCGATCTTGCGCACGATTTCCTCTGGCGTGTCCATCCCTGCGCGCCATCGAAGGGGATGATCGGCATCTTCAACCGCTCGCACTACGAGGATGTGCTCGTCGTGCGCGTTCACGATCTCGTCCCGAAGGCGGTCTGGAAGCGGCGATACGACGCCATCAACGATTTCGAGCGCCTGCTGGTGCGGAATGACACGATCATCCTCAAATTCTTCCTCCACATCAGCAAGGACGAGCAGCGAGCGCGGCTCCTGGAACGCGAGAAAGAACCGGCGAAAGCATGGACACTCTCGCCGGGCGACTGGATCGAACGGGAAAAGTGGGATACGTATCAGGTGGCATATGAAGCCGCCCTGGGCAAGTGCAGCACGACGGACGCGCCATGGTATATCGTTCCGGCGGACAAGAAATGGTTCCGGGATCTCGCCATCACCGAAACGATCCTCGCCACGCTGCGCCCCTATGTCTCGTCATGGCGGGAGGTGCTGGCCGAGCGCGGTACGGCGCAACGCGCCGCCATCGCCCACCTGCGGGACCAAAAGACGACCGATCATCCGTAGGGAAGTTCGGCGTTCGAGGTTCGAAGAAACAGAATCCACGCCGAACGCCGAACCCCGAACTCGCCAAAGGAGCCACGCATGCGACTGTATCTCTTCCTCTATGGCACGAACGCGGCGAACGGCAACCCCTTCCCCGGCTACCTGATCCAGACGGACGACGGCACCAATGTCCTCGTGGATACCGGCTTCCCGCCCGAGGTCACCGGCGCCTACCGCACAGCAGCCGGATCCGGCCCGCGTGTTGAGGAGGATCAATACGTCCTCAACCGCCTCGCCGCCCTCGGCCTCGCACCGAAGGATATCCGCTACCTCATCGCGACGCATCTTGACGGCGACCATGCCGGCAACCATGACCAATTCCCGGACGCCGAGATCGTCATCCAGAAGGAGCATCTCGACGCGGCGCGCCAGTTGGAGCGATTCCAGGGAAACCGCGCGCATTGGGATGCGCCCGGCCTCCACTATCGCACCGTGGACGGCGACACGGAACTGCTGCCCGGGATCGAACTGATCAAATCGAGCGGCCACAAGCCGGGGCATCAATCCGTCCTCGTTCGCCTGCCGGAGACTGGCCCGGTGCTCCTGGCAATTGACGCCATCCCGCGCATGGATCAGCGCGACCCGGAGACGCGCGCCATCGGCCCCGCCGATATGGACGAGGCGGAGACGCGCGCCAGCACCCGCAAACTAATGGACCTCGCCGCCCGCGAAGGCGTCACGCTCATCATCCACGGCCACGACCCGGAGCAATGGCAAACCCTCAAACTCGCCCCGGACTACTACTCATAGGGAAGGGGCTGTCAACCACGAAGACACGAAGAGCACGAAGTCGGGAAGAAGAAAACAATCTCTTCCTCTCTCCTTCGTGTCTTCGTGGTTCAATCCCCCGATTTCAACCGGGCAAGGGCTTCGGCTTGTTTGGAGGTAGGTGACATCTCCATCAGTTCGAGACGGTTTCCCTCCGGGTCCGCGATCCAGGCCTGGCGATTGCCGTCTTTGCCGGTAATTAAAGGGCGTGTAAGGGGGACGCCGCGCTCCGTCAGTTGCGCGACGACCGCGTCGAGATCGTCCACCGTCAGGCAGACATGGTTGAGGCCAACCGCTTCGCGCGGCGCGGGGCCATCGCCAGCGCCATTCGGAAAGAACTCCAGATATTGCGTCTCGGTGACACGGACGTAGACGAGCATCAGATCGCCATTCTCCTGATTCAGGCGAAACATCTCCGCGAAGCCGAGGGTCTTCGTGTAGAAGTCGAGCATCGGGTCGAGATCCCGCGCCCGGATTGCGATGTGGCCGATACCGGTAAAGCCTTCCATACCGTCTCCTTTCGCTCGTTTCGTGTGCCGCGGCACGGTTCCTGCTTTACGTGGCAGGCAAGAGAGATGACCTCCACGGCTAGAGGTTAACCGTACAGCAGCAAGGGCGGCAGAAGCAATGGAGAGCATGGGGCAACTCGTTGATGGCCGATA
>JAICJW010000016.1 GCA_025928215.1 Chloroflexia bacterium
GACGCAGTCCAAAACGTCTATCCCACTTTCGGGATCAGCCGCAGGCTGATACTGGCCCAACCAACGCTGCCGTCCGGCTTGCGGACGAAGATTACCGGCACGGACTGCGCGGGATTATCACCGATCACGAGCGCGAGATCTTCCTTGATGAAGGAGAGGTGGGCGCTCTGCGGCAGACTGTCCGGACTCTGAATATTCGGCGTGATCAAATCGGTGCGCGTGCCCTTCTCAGTCGAGAGCGCCAATGCACCATTCTCGACACGCAATGTCGCTGTTCCACTCGGGACCGTATAGCGCCCAGCGTACTCCATCAGTTTCGCTGTGGGCAGCGCCACGGTCGGCGGCAGACGCGCCGGCGCCGGTGAGGCGGCCGCAGTGGCCGGTATGGATGGCGCCCCGCCGCCACCGAGATAGATCTGCAGTGCTTCGCCCAGCACCGATGACGCGGCGAGCGCGCCGCCCGGCTCCGCGTTCGCCAAGAGGACGAACGCGAACCCCTTCTCCGGCACCATGACGAATTCGGCATGCTGTCCGAAGGTATCTCCGGGATGCGCGATGAGGCGCGTGTTCTGGATGTCTTGCACGAACCAGTTCAGGCCGATCTTGACGTTGTTCGTCGTATGCAGATCGTACGGTTGCGGCGTCTGCATCAGTTTCAGCGTTTCCGGTTTCAAGATCGACACACCGCCGACGGTGCCATCACCCATGTGGAAGCGGGCATAGCGGATCTGCGCGCGCGCGGTGGACCAAAGACCGCCTGCGGGGTCGACGTTACGCGCCAGAGCGAGTGGCGTCACCTCTTTGATCGCGCCTCCTTCCACACCGTACCCGAGCGCGTGCGATTGCTTCAGTGCGTCATCTGTGAAGGTGGTGGGAGAAACGCCGAGCGGGTCGAGCACGAGAGTCTGGATCGCCGCGCGGTAGGGCAAACCGGTCACCACCTCGAGCACGCGCCCCGCGACGATGAACCCGGAGTTGTTGTAGCTGAAATACTGCCCCACGGGCGCGATCTGCGGGAAGGTGGGCAGCTTCTCCGCCAGATAGCGGGCGATGGCATCGTCACCATTCCCCGTATCGACGAATGCATCTCCCCACCACCCGCCGGTGTGCGTGAGCAGGTTCTTGACAGTCACCTGCGCCGCCGTGGCCTCGTCGGCGAGTTTGAGATCGGGCAGATAGGTGCGCACCGTCGCGTCGAGGGCGATCTTCCCCTGCTCCATCAGGCGCATCACCGCCGTCGCGGTATAGGTCTTGGTCAATGAGCCGATCTGAAAGAACGTCTCACCTGCCACCGCCTCCTTCGTCCCCACGTTCGCGACGCCGAAGTCCGCGTACTCCTCCCGTCCTCCACTGAGGATGCCGAGCGATGCCCCCGGCACCTTATTCGCCGCCAGGAGCGCCTGCACCTTCGCCGCCACCGCGCGGAACGGCGCCGATGCGTCCGGCGCGACCGTCACCGGAACGGCACTCGTCCCAACGGGTGTACCGGCCACTGATGGCCCCGTCGCTGGCGCTGGCGCACTCGCGGCGACGGGCGTCACAGCCGCGAGCGGAGTCGTCACCACGGAGGCCGTTGATGCGGTTGGTGACGCGGCGGATGTTGGAATCGCAGTTTGTGCGCTCGTCGTGGCTGATGCAGCGGTGGTTGGCGTTGCGGTGGATGAGCCACTACTACATGAGGAGAGTGCGGTGGAGGCCGCCGCTGCCGCTGCGTAAAGAAGGAAGCGCCGCCGTCCGAATCTGCCGGGGCGCTGTTGGGGAATGGTCATCTCGCTTCCCCCTTCATCTTCGCGGCGTGCGATCGCTGCGCGGACCCATCGTGGCAAAGATCGGGGAGTGCAGTAACTCCTGGGCGAGCGGGTCGTTCAGGACTTGGATGACGTTTTGGTGCTGCATCAGATATTCCTCTTTCCAACAAACAGTGCGTGACTGCTGGCTGCGATCACGCTCCGTGGATCGCTGGCGAAATCCTTTTCCTTGCGCGTCGTCTCGCCGGTGATTATATAACCATTGCTGCTGCCGACTCGACACCGACAGCATCGAGACGCCTCATGTTTTCCTCAATCACTATCACCAATGGTTACCTATCACCATTGCCTCTTGACGTGGAGGGAACGCGCGAACGGTATGCTGCGATGGTATCAGAAAGCCGCATCCGGGGTGCTTCCATATAGTAGAGTACGCGATTGCGACACGTGCTGCCCACGCGGCCGCCGAGGCGACAGAGTTCTGAGACCGTAGGGAGGCACGACAGCGCGACTGCGATGCCGCTGATCGGGTGCTCGGATTCTTGCCACACCAGAGTGCCAATATCCGTGCAGTCTCATGTAAGTCAGCCCCCTTCCCCGTCACCCTAACATACAGACGCAGTTCAGTCCCGTGATGGTCACGCAAACACGCATTATCGTGAGCATTATTGGTCGCGATGTCGCGGCGTCGTGTGGCGTCGCACGCTCTATCGTAACCCCTACTGCGGCGGCGTCGCGACGTCAGGCGACGGTACTCGAGGCATAATACAGGCACAGTTTCATATCGGAGGGGTTGTGGCACTCCACACCGGCGGGCTCTTTCCCCGCCGGTTTTCCCTTATATCCGTGTCATGAAAGCCGCCCCGATATCAACGTCCCATCGCTTACAGTCGTCGCTGATTTTTGAAACAATCAACCCATGCTGTGACCACTCAACGTACCGTCACCGGTCCCAGCGGAGGATCAGTGGGTCGAGGCGGCGCGCCAACTCAACCAGGCCAGTGCGGATCGCGGGAGGCAGCGGTGTGATCGGGTGGCGCACCGCCTCACTGGCGATGACACCGCCCTCATGCATCAGCACTTTCGTCGCCCGCAGTCCGCATTGTTTATTCTCATAGTTAATGAGCGGCAGCCATCGCTCGTAGAGCGCAATCGCCCCCTCCCGTCCGCCGGCACGATACTGGTCCATCACCTGACGCAGGATATCGGGGATCAGGCTCGACGGCATCGTGCCCGTGGCGCCGGCGTCGAGGTCGGGGATGAGCGTGATACTCTCCTCGCCATCGAATGGTCCCGGCAGCGCGTCCCCGGCCAGCCGGATCACCTCGCGCAGTTTGGCCGCCGCGCCGGGCATCTCGATCTTCGCGTATTGTACCTGCGGGATCGCCGCCGCGAGTTGGGCGAGGAAGGCGGCGGAGAGCGTCACGCCGCTGAGTGGCGCGTCCTGGATCATGATCGGGATCTCCACCGCCTCCGCGACGGCCTGGAAATAGCCGGCGACGCCCGCCTCATCGGCGCGCAGTGAGGTGCCATGATAAGGCGGCATGAGCATCACCATCGCGGCCCCCGCCGCCTGCGCGTCGTGGCTCCGCGCCGCCGCAACCCGCGAACTGAAATGGCTGGTCGTGACGATCACCGGAACGCGCCCAGCTACTTGCTCGATACAGAGGCGCATCAGCCGGTCCCGCTCATCATCCGTAAGGGAAAACTGCTCGGAGTAGTTCGCGAGGATGCAGATCCCGTTCACGCCGGCATCGACCATGAAGTCAATGACGCGCCGTTGACTCGCTAAATCAATCGCGCCCTGATCATCGAACGCCGTTGGCGCGATTGGGAAGACGCCCGCATAGACCATTTGCGTCATTGTTATTTCCTCACTGCGACGTTCGTTTCCGTCCGCTTACCAATCCGCAACGGCGCCATCCGGGTGGAAGTAGCGCAATACTTCCTCCTGCTGGAATGGATGCTTCATTGCCTCCGCCTCGTTGACCGCGACGCCGAGTCCCAGACCGTCCGGTAGCGCGACGGAGCCGCCCTCGATCCGCATCGGATTGATGAGTACATCGTCGCGCCACGGCACGTCCGCGCGGAAGGATTCCTGGATGACCCAGTTCGGTGTCGCGGCGGCAAAGTGGATAGCGGCGGCGGTTGCCAGCGGGCCGAGCGGATTGTGCGGCGCGACACTCATGAAGTACGTCTCCGCCATCGCGGCGATCTTCCGTGTCTCCCACAGGCCGCCGGTATGGCAGATGTCCGGCTGAATGACGGCGACCGCGCGCTGCTCGAAGACCTCGCGGAAGCCCGCGCGCCCGATCAGCCGCTCGCCCGTGGCGAGGGGAATTGATGTCGCGCGCGCAACCTGCGCCATCCCCTCGATGTTCTCAGGCGGGCAAACTTCCTCGATGAAGAAGGGGCGGAATGGCTCCAGCACATTCGCATACTGGATCGCTACCTCAGGCCATGTGCGGCCGTGAAAGTCCACCATGATATCGACGTCCGGCCCGACCGCCTCGCGCACCGCCTGCATCACGCGCTCGGCGCGACGGAGCGGCTTCGTCCCTTCCAGCGGTTCGCTGCGTGGCACGGCGAGGATCTTCACGGCTGTGTAGCCCGCCGCAATGGACTCGCGCGCCCGCTCCGCCATCTGCTCCGGTTGGTCGTCCAGATAGAGGCTCGTCATCTCGCCGCCGCCGAGGTGGTCGTACATGCGAATTCGGTCCCGCACTGCGCCGCCGAGCAGTTGATAGACCGGCACGCCGAGCGCCTTGCCGGAGATGTCCCATAGTGCTTGCTCGATGCCGGAGAGCGCGCTCATCCCGACGACACCGAGCCGGAAAAATCCTTGCCGGTTCATGATCTGATAGAGGTGCTCGATGCGGCGCGGGTCCTGCCCGATGATGAGCGGCGTGAGATCTTCGACGCAGCCGACGACGCCCCGCGTCTTCCATTCGAGCGACGCCTCACCCCAGCCGGTAAGCCCCTCATCCGTCTCGACCTTGACAAAAACCCAGTTTCGCATGCGCGCATTCACCACAATCGTGCCTATGTTCGTGATCTTCACGGGTTCCTCCGTGCGTACACCGGAATATAACTCGCCAATCATGCTGGCGCGATGTAGTCCGGCGACCGCGAGTTTTCAGTGTACCCGGCCAAACTCATCTAATGAGTGTTGACATTCCCGGAACTCATTGTATCATCGTATCTTGGTTCCGCCGGAAGACAAGGTGTAAGGTTTAGGGAATTGCATGGCTTACCTCACCAGACAGGTCTATACGGCCGTCGTGGAGGCGATCAAGGAGCGGATCGCCTCCGGCGACTTGTTGATCGGTCAGCGCCTGCCGAGTATCCAGCAGTTGGCGCAGGAGTGTGGGGTCAGCACCGGCTCTGTCCGAGAGGCGGCGCGGGTGCTTGAGGCGCAAGGGATAATCCGAATTGCCCATGGGCGCGGCATGTTCGTCACCACGGACGCCGATACGCGGCGCGATCCCTACGAGCATTTCCAGCATGTCGGTACCGGGCCATTCCTCGCTGTATTCGAGGCACGCCGGGTGCTGGAGCCCGAACTGGCGGTTTTCGCGGCAGAGCGTGCAACGGCGGCGGATATTGCGGCGATTCACGACCTCGCCGCGGCGATGGAGCAGGCCGTAGAGGCAGGTGAGCCGGTAATCGAGAAGGATGTGCAGTTTCATCGTCAGATCGCGCTCGCGGCGAAGAATCCGATCCTCGCGCGGATGATGGATGGCATCAACGACTTGCTCGTCGAGGGGCGCAAGCTGACGGCGCAGCAGCCGGAGTCAATCCAGCGCGCGACGCGGTATCATACGCTGATCGCCGACGCAGTTGCTGACCATAATCCGCTCCAGGCGCGCCTGCTCATGCTTGCCCACGTCAACGACGCTATTGACATCGCGATTCGCCTCACGACACACGATCGTCGGCAGTCGGGGACACGTACGGAGGCGCTTACTGCCTGGCGCGGTCAGGATCGCCGGGCCGTCGCAATGGAACCGAAGCGTGGGGAGGTCGTGTAGCCTCTCCTCGCCACTAGGAGGTCGCGCAATGTCACGATTGTCACCGTTCAACACAGCCGCCGAGCGACGACCGACGCCGCTTTCCCGCCGCTCCTTCCTCGGCGGTATCGCCGCGACGGCCGCCGGCGCGATCCTCGCGGCATGTGGTGGATCGAGCGCGACGGAGGCCCCGAAGAGTGCGACGGCGAGCGCTCCGACAACCGCGACGGGTGCATCAGTCGTGCCCGCTGCGACGACAGGAGCAGCCGTGACGAGCGCCCCCGCGCAGGCGGCGAAGAACGCCACGACGATCAAGTACATGAGTTGGTGGTGGGCGGAGACGGGCCGAAACACCGCTTGGCGCAACCTCGTGGCGAAGTTCCACGCGTCGCAGAACGATATCCGCATTCAGGAGGTCGGCTTCCCCTTTTCCGAGTGGTCGCAGCAGATCACCACGCAGCTCGCGGGCGGCGGCCTTGACGCCGATTGCCTCTCCTACGCCGATGACCTCGCGCCCCGGCTCATCAAGGGCAACTATCTCGAGCCGATTGACGATGTGGTCGCGAAGCTGGGGATCGGCGACAAGCTGGACAAGGGGCTGTACCAACCCGCGACTGCAAACGGTAAACTCTACGGCCTGCTCGGGGTCAACGTCCCCTATGCGGTCATTTACAACACAGATCTCTACGCCCAGAATGGCATCACCAAGCCGCCGAGCACCATTGACGAGACCTTCGCCTCTGCCAAACAATTGACGAAGCGGCCGGATCTCTTTGGCTGGGCAGGCCGGAACACGGTACAGGAACAGAACGGCTGGTTCACGGACATTTCTCACTGGGTACTCGCCTATGATGGTGTCTGGGTGCAGGACAAGAAGCCGATGGTGACGCAAGCGCCGGTGATCAACGCGATTAAGGCATACAAGCGACTCTACGATGAGGCGATGCCACAGGGCGCGGACGCTTCAACCTACCGACGGCTTGCCTGGGAGGGGAAAGTCGCCCAGTATCTCGACAACTCCGCGAACATCAATATCCTCAAGACGGGCAATCCGGCGATCTATCCAAAGATCCTCACCGCGGCGCCGCCCTGGCCGAACAAGAAGTCTATCGCGTCTCCCAGCTATCTCGGCGTTTACGCGAAATCCTCAAAGAAGGACGCGACAAAGACCTGGATGGAGTTCGTCTACAAACCAGAGAACTACACGCAACTGATGAAGGACGCGCTCGACATCTACCCAGCGTACGACGGTGCGCTGAATGACCCGAGCTACCTTAAGGGCTTGCCGTGGTCCACCGGATTTCTGGAGGCCAAGGGCATCTCACTCCTCTCGATGCTCTCGGGTTTGGAGAACAACCTGGCCGAGGCACGGCAGATCATCATAAGCAAGATTTCGGAGGTGCTCACGACGGGGAGCACACCCGAGCAGGCGATGGGCGACGCGCAGAAGTCCCTACAGGACCTTGCGAGCCGCGTCGGCTGAGTGCCCAGCGGGTTCAGCCTGGCGGGCAAGTCTCGCGCACATTCACTCTCCTCCCCATTGCCAAACAATGGGGAGGGGTGGGGGTAAGAATCGCGGTGGCGCATACCCTTCCGAAGAATGAGAGGGCTGGTCGCATGCCTGCGGCGCGCACGACGACCCGCCGAAAAGGGCGGTCTCCGCTGGCGACGCCGTATCTGCTCGGGCTGCCGGTCATCCTCTACATTGGCGTCGTTCTGCTCTACCCAATCGGCGTGAATATTTACACGAGTTTTACGCGCCAGGAGTTACTCAGTAACGCGCCGGCCGTCTGGGTCGGGCTGGGGAACTACGCGCGCATGCTCCACGATGCGGCCTTCTGGAACGCCTTGCGCACCACATTCATCTACACCTTCCTCGTCGTGGTATTGGCGATGGTGACGGCGCTGCTGGTCGCGCTACTGATGAATGCGAAATTCTTCGGCCGATCGGTCGTGCGGGCGGCGGTCACCTTGCCGTACGCCTTCCCCGAAGTTGCCGCGGTACTTGTCTGGTCGTGGATGTTCAGTCAGCAGTTCGGTGTGCTAAATCGTTTCGTGCGCGCGGTGCTCCCCGTCTCGGAGAATGTTCATTGGCTCACTGAGCCAAGGCTGGCGATGGTCAGCACCCTTCTGGTGACACTCTGGAAGATTTTCCCGTTTTACAGCCTCGTCATCCTCACCGCGCTCCAGACCGTGGACCTGGAGTTGTACGAGGCGGCGCGGATCGACGGCGCGGGGCCTTTCGCCTCATTCTGGAATATCACACTCCCGGGGATCGCCCCGACCCTGAGCATTCTGACGCTTCTGGCCACCATCTACTCCTTTCGCCGCTTCGTGACGATCTATCTCCTGACGGGCGGCGGTCCGGGAACGAGCACGCAAACGCTCGTCGTCCGCGTCTACGAGACGACATTCCGCTCCTTTGACCTCTCGTATGGCGCGACGCTCGGCGTTGTCGGATTCCTCGTCACCGTGGTAATCGCCGGGGGCTATTTCGCGCTGCAACGGCGGCTGAGCGACACGCCGCTCTGACGAAAAGCGGTCGGCTGTTCGGGAAAGGATCGGAGATGACGGTGCGCCCCAAATCACACGCGATTCAGACATCGAGGCTGGCGCGGCGCGGCGCGCTCTATCTCGCCATTCTCGTCGTCGCCATCCTCGTGCTCTTCCCCGTCTACTGGATGGTCGTCACGTCCATCCGACCGACAAAGGAGACGATTTCCTACCCGCCACACCTCTTTCCCCACGCGCTCCAATGGTCTGCGTATCGCGACCTCTTCCAGACCGTTCCCATCGCGCGGTGGTTGCGCAACACCCTGATCGTCTCTACCGGCGTGACGGTGATCGTCGTCGTCCTCTCAATCTGCGGCGCCTATGCCCTGTCGGACTTCCGGTGGCGCGGGCGGGCGTCATTCGGCTTCGCCCTGTTGATCGCGCAAATGCTTCCCGAAGCCCTCCTCGTCACACCGATCTTCATTGTTTTCCGCCATCTCGGCTTAACGAACACGCTTCATGGCCTTGTCCTCACGGACGCGGCGTTCATTATCCCCCTCGGCATCTGGATCCTGAAAGGATTCCTTGACACGATCCCACGTGAGATACGGGAAGCGGCGCTGGTGGACGGCTGCACACCACTGAGCGTCCTTTGGCAGATCATCATCCCGCTCTCACTGCCGGCGCTCGTCGCCGTGAGCGTGATCGCCTTCTTCGATGGCTGGAACGAGTACCTCTTCGCTTCTACATTTATCACGACGTCGGATCTGCGCCCGGCAACGGTTGGCATCGCCTCCTTCATTGGCGAACTGGCCACGCCCGTGGAATTGGTCTTCGCCGCCACGGTGATCTTCACGATCCCGCCGATCGTCTTCTACTTTTTCATGCAGCGGTACCTCATTAGCGGTCTCACGGGGGGGGCGGTCAAGGGATAGATCTCGACATCGGGCAGAATCGCCCGCAACGATAGGACAGTGACGTTCGCGTTCGTCGAATTGGGAGGGAACATGAAGATTACCCGAGTAGAAACCATCGAGACACCGAGGTATCCGAACCTTTTCTGGCTGCAGCTGCACACCGACGAGGGGTTGATCGGCCTCGGTGAGACATTCTTCGGACCAGCCGCGGTCGCGGGATACGTCCACGAGATCGCCGCGCCCTACCTGCTTGGCACGGACCCGCGTGAGATCGAGCGGCACACGCAGGCGCTCGTTCAGCGCGCGACGGCCTTCCGCGCGATGGGCGCGGAGATGCGCGCCCTCTCCGCGATTGATGTCGCGCTCTGGGACCTCTTCGGCCAGAGTGTCGGCCTGCCGATTTACCGCTGCTTCACCGGCCCCGTGCGCGAGCGTATCCGCATCTACAACACCTGCGCGGGGTATGGGTACAACGTCCACAAGGCCGCCCAACCCGGCACCGGCTTCGCGCATAGCTGGGGTCTCGGTGAGCATACCGGGCCATATGAAGATCTGGTCGCGTGGCAGAACGAGGGCCGGGCGGCGGATGTCGCGCGCTCCTTGCTCGATATGGGCATCACGGCGATGAAGATCTGGCCCTTCGACCAGTTCGCGGACGCGACGAATGGTCAATCCATCACGCCCCAGCAGATCGAGCAGGCCGTGCTGCCCTTCCGGCAGATCCGCGAAGCGGTTGGTATGAAGATGGAGATCGCGGTCGAACTGCACTCGCGCTGGAACCTCCCCTGTGCCATTCGCATCGCCGAGGCGCTCGAAGAGGTCGAGCCGATGTGGTATGAGGATCCGATTCGCATGGACAATCCAGAGGCGCTGGCCCAATTTGCCCGCAGCACGCGCGTCCCGACGACGGCCTCCGAAACCCTCTCCACACGGTTCGCTTTTCGGCAACTGCTGGAGCGGGACGCGGTCGGCATCGTCATGCTCGACACCGGCTGGTGCGGCGGCCTCTCCGAGGCGCGGAAGATCGCCGCGCTCGCCGAGACATACCATCGGCCTGTTGCCCCGCACGACTGCACCGGCCCGGTGACCTACACCGCGGGGACCCATCTCTGCCTCGCGACGCCGAATGCGATGATTCAGGAGGGTGTGCGTGCGTATTACCACGGGTGGTATCAGGATGTTCTGACGGAATTGCCCAACATCGAACATGGCTTCGTCGCCGCGCCAGCTGGGCCCGGCCTCGGCACGCGCCTGTTGCCCGATTTCGTCAACCGTCCGGATGTCACCGTCCGGGTTTCCGAGGCGGATTGACGGCTCCACTCGCCTCGGTTCGTCGCGCTCAGCGCTCGGAGGTATCCATGACTGTCACATTGCCGGAACGACTGAAGATCAACGACATGATCGTCGTGGACGCCGATGTCCATGTGAACGATACACCGGGTGCCCTGGCGCCTTACTGCGACATGCCGTGGCGCAAATCACTGGAGGGTCTGTCGCACGTACCGGAGCGATACCTCGACATCCCCGGTTTCTCACCCGGTATGAAGCTCGATCCTGTGATCCCGGGCGGGCATCCGGCGCGCTCCGTCCGCACGGCGGCGGAGATGCGTGAGGAGCTTTCCGCGCTCTCCATCGATATCGGTATCCTCTTCCCGGACAACCTGCTGCTCTTCGCCCCGCTGCCGCAGGTGCAGTACGCGACCGCGATTTCCCACGCCTACAACCGCTGGCTGATGGAGGAATGGCTGACGCGCGAGCCGGGCCTGTACGGCGCCCTGCTCGCCTGCCCGCAGAACCCGGAGGACTCGGCGCGCGAGATCGAGCGGTACGCGAAGGAGGAGCGGATCGTCGCGGTCTACCTGCCGACGGCGGGCGTCAATCCTCTCTGGGGGCACCAGAAATACGACCCGATCATGGCGGCGGCGGCGGCGGCGAAGCTGCCCGTGATGCTGCACAGTGTCACCCTCGTATCGCCCGCCTTCCCGTGCCAGTTGGACCAGTTCGAGAACACCTTCGCCCGTCACGTGCTCGCACACTCGTTCGCGATGATGGCGAATCTCGTCAGTCTCATCCACACCGGCGTTCCCGCGCGCTTCCCGCAGCTCAAGATCGCTTTCACGGAGGCGGGCATCGCGTGGGTGCCGTACATGATGTGGCGACTCGACAAGGGCTATGCAGAGTTTCGGCGGCAGGTTCCCTTCCTGGAGAAGCGGCCGAGTGAGTACATGAAAGAGCGGATGTGGTTTGCCACGCAACCCGTGGAGGAGCCGGATAACCCACAGCATCTTGTCGAGACGATTGAACATCTCGGGGGCGCGGAGCGCATCCTCTTCGCCTCCGACTGGCCGCACCATGATTTCGACCACCCGAAGACAGTGCTGAACCTGCCGATGCCGCCGGAGATGAAGCGCAAGATTATGGGCGAGAACGCCCTCGAACTCTTCGGTATCCCGGTGCCGGCGGGGAAGATCACATAACCAGCAATGAGCAACGAGGGGATTTGCGTCTACTCATTGCTGAAGGAGCGAGGCGATCCGTGGCTTCCCACATCATCGGGCCGGTGGCGGAGTTCCCGGCGGACACGCACCGAGTCGTGAAGATTCGCAACATCGAGATCGGCGTTTTCAATGTCAACGGTACGTTCTACGCGCTGCCGAATGTCTGCCCACACCAGTTCGGCCCCTTGTGCGAAGGGAGCGTGAACGGCACGATGGCCTGCAACGCAGATACCGGCTGGAACTATACCTGGGTGCGCGACGGCGAAATCCTCACTTGCCCATGGCACGGCTGGGAGTTCGACATCCCCACGGGCCGCGCCCTCGCCCGCTCAAAGGTGCGCATCCGCACCTATCCAGTTACCATCGAGGACGGCCAGGTCATCGTCACGTTGTGACCGGCTGCATTGACGCTGCCACGGAAGGCACGATCCTGGACGGGGCGGCTGACCGTTTGAAAGACGGGTCCTTTCCTGCTGCATCCGATCAGCGTGCACGACATTCGGATGCAAGCAATTTGCTACTAGCAGTCATGGTCGTTCCTCACGCCGGGCTACCACAACTCCCGCGACGCGAGCGCCGCGCCCTCCGTGAGCGCCTGGAGTTTGGCCCATGTGATCGCCGGATCCACGGCACTGCTGCCCGCAAAGGTCGCAAATCCGCAGTCCGTTCCCGCGATGACGCGCTCCCGTCCGACGAGCGTCGCGTAGCGCACGATCCGCTGGGCGACGAGCTCCGGATGCTCGATGTAGTTCGTCGTTGAATCGAGCACGCCGGGGATCAGCACCTTGTTCTCCGGCAGTTTGATATCCTCGAAGACCCGCCACTCGTGCTCGTGGCGTGGGTTCGCCCCCTCGAACGAGATTCCGCACACGTTCGCGGTCAGGGCGATACCGATGATCTCCCGTAGCGGCACGTCGTGATGGTGCGGCCCCTCGTAGTTGCCCCAGCAGAGGTGCATGCGCACCCGCTCAGGTGGGATGTCCGCGAGGGCGTGATTGAGGGCGGCGACGTGCAATGCCGCGTTGCGCTTGAACTCCGCGAGGCTCGCGTCTGCGAACTGGATGTGCCGCCCCATCGCGAGGTCCGGGCAATCGACCTGCAAGAGGAATCCCGCCGCGTGGATCGCGTCGTACTCCACCTTCATCGCCTCGGCGAGCGCCATAACGTACTCCTCGTGGCTCGGGTAATGCTTGTTCTCCAGGAAGAGGGAGATCACGCCCGGCGATGCCGCACTGAGAAAGACCTCCGCCGGTGTCGCGCCCGCGACCGCAGCGGCGAGGTTGTCGAGATCGGCGTGTGCCGCGTCGGGGTCGTGGTACCGTATCGGCCCCGTGCAGGCCGGGGTGGGGAAGCGGGGGCGGCGGCGTTGCTCCGCGAAGGCGGGGAACTCCCGGATATCAGCGGGACCACCCGCGATCCCGGCCCCCGCGCCCGCGAACCCCGTCAGCCGCGTGGCGACGTAGGTGGAGTAACCGACCTTGCCCATCTCGCCGTCGTTGATGACATCGAGGCCCACATTCGTCTGCTTGCGCACGATCTCGGCGACCGCCTCGCGGACCCGCGCCGCGAGTTGGCCGGTATCCACAGTCTCCCCCGACGCCTGAGCGTAGAGGAGCGGGACGAGATCGTCCGGCCGGGGCAGGCTGCCGGTGTGAGTGGTCAGAATACGTTCGGTGCTGCGCCGCATCTCTCTTCCCTCCTACGGCATCAATCGGGTACGCAGTAGCCAGCTTATCATCAAACGCCTGGGCAGATGCTGTGCAAGGGCGCAAAGGCACGGGGCAAGAAAAAGGCCGCGGCGTTCATCAAGCTGGGCAGGCACCAACCGGCACGGCTCATTATCCTCAAATTGAGCCGGAGCTTCGTCGGTGCCGGTGTACCCGCTGACATGCCAAGTTGGGGTGCGATGATCGCGGATGGTCGTGACTCTATCCGGGCCAGGTAGCTGATGACATTCCCGGGCCCCGCGATCTCGCTGTCGGTCCTGTCGATCAACTTCGTTGGTGACGCCCCGCGCACTATGCTCGACCCGCGTCTCGGGCTGTAACGATGTCTCTCGGCAAGACGATATGCTGTTTGCGGTATCGCGCGATCGTTTCGTAGTAGATGGCCCCATACAAACGTTCGTGACACCAGGGGCAACAGGGCTACGCGACTGCTTCGTCCCCGATCGGCAGCCGCCTGGTCATATCGAGTCGGATCTCGCCATACGGATTGACGTTCGCATAGATCAGCGGTGTAAGCGCGCGCAAATCCTCCCCGGTCAACCGCTCCATCCACGCGGGTTCGGTCAAGACGCGCTGAATCAACAGTGTGTTGACGAAGGTCAATGCTGCTTGCAAGAGATGCAGGCAGAGCATCGAGACCTCGGCATCCTCCCGCTGGTTGGTCTCGATCTCGCCGGAACGACCGTGGAAGATGAAGCTAGTGGCGCTGTTCCAGTTCTCGACGACGTTGAGTCCCTCGTGAATCTCCCGCCGCAGTTCCGGCTCGCGCAGATACTCGCTCAGGAAGATCGTCTTGTAGGCCTTGCCCAACTCGGCCATCGCACGGTAGGTCGGATACTGGACATTGCCGCGCGTGAAGCGCCGCAGGATCGCCTCGGCATCGGCGGCGCCCAACCGGAGTGCGGTGACGTGCTTGATGATCTCGTCGTACTGCTGGCGGATCAACTCCCAGTTGATCGGCCAGGTCAGGACGGGCTGCAGGTGGGGGTAGGCGTCGGGGTGGCCGACCTCGGGCCGATAGAGCTTCTGCTGGCGGATCGCCTTCAGCCGCGACAGCAACCGGAAGCCGAGCAGGTTGCAGCACGTAAAGGCGACTTCGCTTTGCCCGTGTGAGTCGACGAATTGGCGGTCGATCTGCATCTCGGTGCAGTGGCGCAGGACGCCCTCAATCATTGCCGCCACCTCCGACGACGTCGGGGACTTGAGCTGCGAATAGATACAGGCCGCCTTCTTGTCCATGTGCAGTACACCATCACCCCGGGACTGCGGTAGCGGGGATGCCACTCGGTCAACAAGTTCTGGTCGAAGGAGCCGAACTTCTTGGCATGCTCGCGCAGGGGGGCGGCAGGATCATCAACGCCTCCTCGCAGATCGGCCAGGTCGGACGCGAGCGGTTCGCGCACTATGCGGCGGCGAAGGCGGGGGTCATCGGCTTCACGAAGTCACTGGCGCGCGAGGTGGCGGCGCGCGGTGTCCTCGTCAACTGCATCGCGCCGGGGCCGATCGCGACGGGGATCGTGCCGGAGACGCCGGGCGAGGCGGGCCGGGACTCCATCGGTCCGCTGCCGATTCCGCGGGTGGGCCATGGGGACGACGTCGCACCGACCGCCGTCTTCCTGGCGTCGGACGCCGCGAGCGACGACTGCGGGCAGACGCTCTGCCCGAACAGCGGCGATGTGATGCTGTAGCGCGGGCTCATGAGATGGATGAACCGCGCCTGCTGATCATTCGTTGACGGCGTTTGCGCGTCCGCCCGATTCGGTCGCCCGCTCGACCTGTCGGGCCAGCGCCGCCAGCATCCCGGCGAAGATCGCCCGGTGGATCGGGTAGAGGACATACCAGTAGAGCAGCCCCGCCAGCCCCTTCGGCGCGAACGTCGCCGTCTGCCGCAGCAGCGTCGTCCCGTCGCCTCGCCCCTCCGCCTCGAACTCGAGCCACGCCCGCCCCGGCACCTTCATCTCCGCGCGCAGCCGCAGCAGGCGATCGGGGACGACCGCCTCGACCCGCCAGAAGTCGAGCGCATCCCCCACGCGCACCCGGCTCGGGTGGCGTCGCCCGCGCCGCAGCCCGACCCCGCCGATCATCCGGTCCATCAGGCCGCGCAGCCGCCACAGCCCGTCCGCGTAGAGCCACCCCCGCTCCCCGCCGAGGCTGGTGAAGGCGCGATAGACCGTCGCAGGCGACGCGTGGACGACGCGCTGCCGGCGCTCGTAGACCATCCCCGCCTCGGCCGCGAGCACGACGGGCGCGCGGTCGCCCTGGCTCGTGGCGAGGGCGTCGCTCCAGGCGCTCTCGACCTCGCCCGCATTGAGCTGCGCCAGCGCCTCCGCCACCGCCGCCCGATAGGGCATGGGATGGATCGCGGGGAAGAGGTCGCGCGCGGCGGTGTCCCGCACGACGACCTCGCTGCGCAGCCCCTCGATCAGCGGCTCCGCGATCGCGGCGGGGATGGGCGTCACCCAGTGGACCCAGTACGAGGAGAGGCGCGGCGTGAGGACCGGCACCGGGATCAGCCAGCGCCGGAGGCCGCGCGCCCGCGCGTAGCCCAGCATCATTTCGCGGTAGATCAGGACGTCCGCGCCGCCGATCTCGACGATGCGCCCGGTACTCCCGGGCGTCGCGAGTGCCGCAACGAGATAGTCGAGGACATCGCGGATGGCGATCGGCTGGACGCGGGTGTAGACCCAGCGGGGGCAGATCATCACCGGCAGCCGCTCGGTCAGGGAGCGGATCATCTCGAAGGAGACACTACCCGCGCCGACGACGATCGCCGCGCGGAACTCGGTGACTGGCACGCCCGCCTCCCGCAGGGCGTCGCCGGTCTGCTGGCGGGAGCGCAGATGCTCCGACAGGTCGGCGCGCGGATCGCCGAGGGCGCCGAGGTAGAGGATGCGTGCGACACCGGCGGCGCGGGCCGTCTGCCCGAAGCGGCGGGCGGCCTCCATGTCCCGTTCGTGGAAGCCCGTGCCGCCGGCGAGGCTGTGCACGAGGTAGTAGGCGACGTCTGCGTCCGCGAGGGCGTCCGCGAGCGAGGCGGGATCGAAGACATCGCCGCGCACCACCTCCACCCGCGGCAGCCAGTCGCGTCCCTGCAGGCGGTCGGGGTCGCGGGCGAGCACGCGCACGCGATAGCCCGCCGCGAGCAGGCGCGGCACGAGCCGGCCGCCGACGTAGCCGGTCGCGCCGGCGAGCAACACGCGCAATGATCGCTCCGACTCGGTCATGGAACCCCCTCGCGACGATAATGCCCGGGCATCGCCACGTCGCCGTCACCGCCAAACGGGGCGACGTCTCCCGCGACGGACGGGACAACGGTGGATGCTGGGCCCGAAAATGTCAATGCGCGATCACAGCCCGTCTCGCACAGGACTCCTTCGGGGGCACTGCGCCGATCGACGGCTGCATCTGCCCCCGCCCGTAGCCGCGTTCCACCCTATCCGGTCGCCGATTATCCCATTTGGGAATGGTCATGCAGAGCTCGCGAGGCGTCGGAGCAATAGGCGGACCATCGCGACCTCGATCGGGGTCTCGCTGGTCTGCACCTTCCGCTCATAATCGATGCGCAGGCGGCGGTTGTGCACCAGCCACGCGAAACTTCGTTCGACCACCCATCGTCGTGGCCGAACGGCGACGCCTTGCGCTTCCGGATCGCGCCCGACGACCTCCAGATCCCAACCACCGTACTCCTCGCACCACCCCGCCAGCTTGTTGCTGGTGTACGCCCCGTCCGCCCAGATCTTCGCGAGTCGCGGCACGAGCGGCTTCAGCCCGGCGAGCAGTCGCCAGGCGCCGACCGTGTCGTGCGTGTCGGCAGGGGTGAGCTCGATCGAGAGCGGGAGCCCCAGTGTGTCCACGAGGATGCTGCCCAGAGGGCGCCCCCGTTCCGGCCCCTGACCCGCTTGTGCCCGTCGTAGCCGCTGATACGGGCGGACTCCTCGACCGTCTTGACGCTCTGCGCATCCATGATCGCTGCGCTCGGCTGCGGCTGCTTCCCGACCCTGCGCCGCTCCACTTGGCGAAGGGCGGCGAGGATGCCACCCCACAATCCGTCGAGACGGAAGCGGCGGAAGTGGTAGTAGACCGTTTGCCAGGGAGGGTAATCAGCGGGCATGCCGCCCAGTGGGCACCCGCGCGATTGGCAGCCGGTACGTAGCAGGGAGAAGGTCGCATCGAAGACCCCGCGCAGCGAGTGGCGCCGCCGTCGCAGGGCCGCGCAACGGGCGATCCCTTGCGGGCAGATTGGTCCCAGTGTATATACTGCGAAAGCCGCACGGAAAGCGGAATTGCCGCCCGTCGGGTGCACACCCTGTGCGGGAACGGCGCATCGGTCGATGGGCGCGGGAGCGAGGGAGGGAAGGGATATGGGTACGACACCGAGTGGCCAATCCGACTATCGGGATGCGCTGCGGGAGCCGGAACTGCTGGCACGCCTCGAGCGCAACCTGCGCTCCACCGGCGTGAGCCGCCGCGCCTTCCTCACCTTCGCGACGACCGTCGCGGGCACCGCCGCCCTCGCCGCCTGCGGGGGCGGCACCGCTCCAACGACCACGCCCGCACTCACACCCACCGCCGCGCCGCCTGCCTCCCCAGCGGCCGCGGCCCCCGCGCCGACCGTCGCCCCGACGACGGTGGCGGGTACGGTGGTGCCACCGACTACCGCCGCAGCGCCCGCGCCGACATCCCCACCGTCTGCGGCACCAACGAGTGTCCCCGCACCTGCGGCGACGGCGGTGAGCACGGTGGTCACGGCCGCTGGCCCGGAGAGCAAGAAACTCTACCTCCACTACCTCACCGCCGAGCCGATCAGCCACGACGTCAACCAGAACATCTTCTGCGGCGGCGTCATCCCGATGCACGCCGGTCTGCTGCAGTACGACCCCGACTTCGCCATCCTGCCGGATCTCGCGGAGTCGTACGCGATCAACGGCGCGACCTACACCTTCAAAATCCGCCAGGGTGCGACGTGGAGCGACGGCCAGCCCGTCCGGGCGCAGGACTTCGTCTATTCCATCCGCCGCTTCGTCGACCCGCGCACCAACAATCCCTACAAGGCGTACTGGGACAACGTGATCAAGGGGGCGATCGACCTCTCCCGCCTACCGAGGGATGCCCCCAATCTGGACCAGGTCGCCCAGGGCATCGGGGTGCGCGCGGTGGACGACCGCACGCTCGAGATCGCCGGAGATGCCTTTGCCGCCCTGATCGTGCCGCAGCTCGCGTCGTGGGCCTCCTCGCCGGCGCGGGAAGACGTGGTGAAGAAATACACCGACAGCGGCGGCGTCTCGTCGTGGACGGACCCGAACAAGACGGGCGGGCCGGTGCTCGCCAGCGGCGCCTACCAGATCACCGCCTGGAAGCACAACCAGCAGATCGATCTCGTCCGCAACGACGCCTATTGGAACGCGAAGGCGATTCGCCAGAAGTATGTGTCGGTCAAGATCATCACCGACCTCGCGCGCAGCTCGCTCGCCTACGAGAACGGCGACATCGACATCCAGCCGATCCCGGCGACGGAGGTCGCGCGCTTCCAGAGCGACCCGAAGCTGAAGGCGCAGACCTTCGCGTTCGCCAACCCCTTCATCCGCTTCCTCGTGGCGGACACTGGCCATCCGCCCTTCGACAGGATCGAGGCCCGCAAGGCCGTCACCTACGCCGTCGATAAGGATCGCCTCGTCAACCAGGTCGGCAAGAAGGTCAACCTCGTCGCCTACGCGATGACCCCGCCGGGGGTGGTCGGCTACTTCGACGATTCCGACAACAAACTGAAGAACCTGCAGAAGTTCGACCCGAACGCGGCGATGGGCGCGCTGAAGGGGACGACCTACGAGGGCGGGCGCAACTGGCCCAAGGTCACCCTCTCCTACAACTCCTCCGACACCGACATCCCGGCGGGCTACCCGGACGAGATCGCGCGGCAGCTCAAAGAGAATATCGGCATGGACGTGCAGCTCGAGCCGCTGGACGGCAAGGTCTTCGACGCGCGCCGCTTCGCGCTGGATTTGCAGTTCATCCTCTATCGCTGGGCGCAGGACTATCCGGATCCCCACGCCGCCTACTACCTGACCTGGGGCATCCACACCAAGGGCTCCGCACGCCAGAGCTACACCGACCCGGTCTTCGACGACCTGATGCGGCAGGGGGCGACGGAGACGGACCTGCAGAAGCGGCTCGCCATCTACTACCAGGCCGAGGTGCAACTGCTGAGCCAGTTCGCCTACCTGCCGATCCACTGGCGGATCGACTACTACGGCATCAAGCCCTGGGTGACCGGCACCCCGAAGAACAAGCAGGGGTACATCGTCCCGAACAATGCGCTCTTCGTGCGGCAGTGGGACCGGATCGCCGTCACGGACGACAGCCCGCACGACCCGCCGAAGTAGACGCCGCGCGCACGTCGATGAAAGCTGCGGAGTCTGGGAAGGGAGGAAGCAGATGATCGCACCGGGGGCGCCCGACGTCGCGACGCTGGTGGAGCGGGAGTTCCCCGTCGTCCGGCAGTTCACCTACCTCGACGCCGCGTCGCGCGGGCCGTGGCCGGAGCGGACCCGCGCGGCGGTGGCGCAATTCGCCGCGCAGGCGCAGACGCCGTTTGCGGACTATGTCGACGATAGCGCGATCCCGCACCCCGCCGCGGCGCTCGCGCGGACCGGCTTGGCACGCCTGATCGGCGCGGCGGAGGACGACCTGGTCTGGACCCAGAACACGAGCCACGGCCTGAACATCGCCGCGCACGGCATCGACTGGCGACCGGGGGACAACGTCGTCGTCCCGGTCGAGGACTACCCCTCGCTCTCGTATGCATTCCACAACCTCGGCGCGCGCGGCGTCGCCGTGCGCTTCGTTTCGTTCGCCGGCGTCGGGCCGACCGTCGACGAGCTCATGGCCGCGACCGACGGACGGACGCGCGCGGTCGCGTGCAGCGCGATCCGCTGGGACAGCGGGTGGCGGATGGACCTGGCGGAGTTGGGTGAACGGTGCGCGCGGCACGGCTGCCTGCTGATCCTGGACGGGACGCAACTCGTCGGGGCGCGGCGCTTGGACGTGCGCGCGGCGAAGATCTCGGCGCTGGCGGTGCACGGCTACAAGTGGCTGATGGCCGGGCAGGGGATTGCCGCGCTCTACGTTGCGGCCGCGGTGGCCGAGCAGATCCGCCCGACTTTCGCAGGGAGCGGGGGCTACGACGGCCCGATCGAGAGCTTCGATCCGGATCGCGCCTGGAAGCGCGGCGCGGGGCGGTACGCGACCGGGGGCAACAACCCGACCGGCTTCGTCGCGCTGGCGAGCTCACTCTCGTTGATCGAGGAGGTGGGGATCGACCGGGTTGAGGCGGCGAACACCGCGCTATCGGCACGCCTCTACGCGGGGCTCGCCGCTATCCCGGGAGTGCGAATCCTGAGCAGTGCCGACCCCAAGCACCGCTCCGCCTTCACCTTCTTCACGCTAGGGGAGCGGGGGCGGGACGATGCGCTGGCACGGTCACTCCACGCGGAGCGGGTCATCGTCGCACTGCGCCCGAACGGTATCCGCGTCTCGCCGCACTTCTACAACAGCGAGGCGGACATCGACCGCTTCCTGAGTGCGGTCGAGGGGAGTGCGCGCTAGGCTCTGCCGGTCAATCGCACAATGACCCTGTCGAGCGCACCCATTGGATGGACGCACGCGAAGTGGCGGCCTCGTTATGAAGGAGCAGGCGCAGCATTTGACGTCTCGAAAAGGGACCTTTTCGAGACGTGATTATCACCGGATCGTCGAAGGCATCCTGGCACAGGTTTCGCGAAATGCAGAAAACGGCGCTATCCCTGACGCATCTTTGACAATGCGGCCGGCGTCAGTCTGGTACATACCCCACCTTGATCCCCGCCACGGCGCTCGA